>DASZWV010000257.1:0-15093 GCA_035546115.1 Phycisphaerales bacterium | reverse complement strand
TCATCCCGCATCGCCGCGACCTTCAGTTTCGCAGCCTCCTTCTTTGACACCGCGAACGGATCGGCGTCGCCGCCGCGCCCGCTCTTTCCTCTCCTGCTGGCCTCTTCTCCTCCTCTCCTGCTCTTCCCCTCCGCATCCGCCTCACCCCCCGGCACACGCGCCACGGCCGACTCCACCACAATCACGCCCTCCGCATCCGCCGGATCCTCCTCCTTGATCTTCTTCCCCTCCTCATCAAGCTGAAGATCCGCGATCGCCGTCCGCTTCTTCGCCTGCGCCAGCAGCGCTTCGTAGAGTTTCTTCGTCTCCGTCCCGTTGATCGCGTTCACGGCCTGCGCGATCTCTCCGATGTACCGTTCGAACACATCGCGCCGCTCCGCCTCGCGCTTCATCCGCAGTCGCTTGCGCAGATAGGTTCCCAGCTTCCGTCCGCACTCCATCAGCGCGAGCTTCATCTCCTTGCGGATCTCGTCGTAGTCCGCGATCGCCTCCTTGCTCTCGCTCGTGAACGGCACCCACACGCTCGCCATGTGGATCATCACGACGATCGGCCCGATCGGCACGCTCCCGCGCGGCTGCTGCAGGTCGTAGTTCCGCCAGTTCGTCTCCGTCACCGCCTTGAAGCTGCTGCACGCCGACTGCTGGAACAAGAGCGGCACGCGGTTGGCAAACCGGATCACCCGAGACTGATCCTCCGTCGGCAGCTCTCCGCCGAACGCGATCGCCGCCTCGATCAGGAACGGTCGTCCGCGATACACCGCCGCCTCGCGGCTCGACGCCGCGTAGAACTCAGCCCGCACCCCCTTGAGCATGCCCGCCAGCAACTGCCGCACACCGATCGGCGCAAGGCAGTCCGTCGGCGGCGGCGCAAGCTTGGAATCCTGCATCGCCTTGTAGAGTTTCTCGGCCGCGGCGTGATCGACGTCCGTCACCTTCGTCCGCGACGTCAGCCCGACCTGCTTGCAGAACTCCCCCGCCGTGTTCGCGCTCACGCGGCTGAACTTGTCCTGCAGGAAGTTGTACAGCGTGCACCCCTTCTCCTCCAGCTCCGCCTCCTTGAGCATCTGCAGCAGAATGCCCAGCTCGATGCCGCGCGGGTGCGGCATGATCTCCTTCGTCTCCGGCGGCAGCTCGTTGATCGTCCGGGGAAACACGACCACGCCGTTGGTTTCGGTCGTCACGACGGGCGCAGCGGGCGCGGCCTCCGCCTGCTCGCCCGCCCCATCGGCGGATTTTCCATCACTCGATGCCTCGATGTGTTGATCCCTGGGCGTCTTTCCCTTTCCCTTCAGGAGCGGCACATCCTCTTCCTCCGCCGCGCTCTCACGCGACGGCGGCACGAACACGATCCTCGCGTGCGGGTTCGCGATCGCCGTCAGCTCAAGAAACTCATCGACCGACCCGCGCCCCTTCTGATACCGCCCCTCCAGCTCGACCGACACGCTCGTCCCGGTCGGATACTCCTTGGCCGAAAGAAACTCTCCCTTCTCCGCGAGCTCCCGCGTTCCCGACGTCAGCGAGCGCAGGCGCGACAGGGGAAAATCCTCCGTCTCCTCATCCACCGTGACCTCCGCGCGGTTGGTCTTGGTGTTCATCGCCAGATCGATGTGGTGCGCCTTCTTGTGCGCCTTCGGGCGCGTCTGGATCGACATCGGCTTGCCGGTGGTGATGAGGCCGAACATCCCCGCCGCCGAGATACCGATTCCCTGCTGCCCGCGCGACATCTTGAGCCGGTGGAACTTCGAGCCGTACAGCAAGCGCCCGAAGATGTTCTCCACCTGGGCGCGCACGATCCCCGGCCCGTTGTCCACCACCGTCACGCGATACCGCGACTGCTTCACGTCGCGTGCGCGCTCCGGCTGCAGGTCCTCGATCACCACCGTGATCTCCGGCAGGATCCCCGCCTCCTCGCACGCATCCAGCGAGTTGTCCACCGCTTCCTTGACCGTCGTCAACAGCGCCTTTCGCGGATTGTCGAACCCCAGCAGGTGCCGGTTCTTCGCGAAAAACTCGGAAACGGAGATATCCCGCTGGCGCGCGGCCATCGATTCCGCGGTCGCACGCGGCGCTGTCTTGGTCTTCTTCACAGGAACAGTCTCGATCGGGGGTTCGGCGAGCGCCGTCATGATCAGCCCTCCATGGCTGGTTCACCAGTCTTCGGTCGGATCTCGGTCAGCATAGCACCCGCGAATCCCCCCGAAAACGCCCTTTCCAACGGGCTCACCTCCCCGCCCCTCCAGGCCGATAATCCTGCATGCCCTCCGAACCCCATGTTTTTCGCCGTGTCGGGCACGCGCTGGCACTCCTCATCGGCGTCGTGCTCCTGTGCTCGACCGCCCGCGCCCAGGAAGTCCTCAAGTTCGACGAAACCAAGGTCAACCTCGGCACGATCTCCGACGACCAGTCCCAGATCCACGCGTTCCACTTCACCAACATCTCCGGCCGCCGCATCCGCGTCGCCATGTCCTACTGCCACTTCTGTTCGCCGCCGATTCTCGACAAATCCGTCCTGCAGCCCGGCGAATCCGGCACCGTTGTCGTCGAGCTCGATCCCACCGGACGTCGCGGCCAATACGCCGCATCCGTCTCCGTCGCCGAGGAGGGCAAGCCCGGAACGCGCGTCGAGATCGAGCTCAAGGCCGAGGTCTGCCCGCGAATCTGGGTCGAGCCGACCAGCATGTTCCCGAGGATCACCCACGGCCGCGGCGCAACGGGCTCCTTCTCCGTGGTCGGCCGCACGAAGGGGTTCAAGGTTCTTCGCATCGAATCCGACGTGCCCATGGATGGGTTCGACTTCGGTCCGGTCGTCGATTTCGAGGAGTTCGGGTCTCCGGCCCACAAGCAGGAGGTCACGGTGCATTTCCCGAAGGATGCGCCCATCGGCCCGTTCGCCGCCAATCTCCGCGTCGTCACCAGCGACGAGGATGCGCCCAAGAAGGGCGTCTCCGTCAGCGGCCAGGTTGTCGGACAGATCGACCACTCTCCGGGGACGATCCGATTCGCCGTCAAGCCCGGTGAGCCGTTCCGGACCACGTTCGACATCGTCGCGGAGGAAGGCCCCGTGATCGTCCACAGCCTGGACATCACCGACCGCGACGAGTGCACGAGCGTCGCCCTCGACGTTGCATACACCCCGGACCCCGCCCGAGTGCGAGTCACGATCTCCGGCATCGCTCCCATGCGCGAGCGACAGATGATCGCCATCAATGTTCGAGCCGTCGCCTCGACTCTTTCCATGGGCGGCGAAGAAACCCACAACATCCCCGTCATGATGGTCGCCCGATTCCCCGCGAAATAGCGGCGATCGCCCCGGCGTGATGGCGCACCACCGGACCTCCTTCGGCCGGCCATTCGATCGCCACCGCGTCGATTCGCAACGGCCGCCGCATCCATCCGTTCGCGCGCGCGAGGTGATGGAGGATCTCCGCGAGCTTCGCACGCTTGTGCACGGTGATGCTCGCCTCGGGCGGTGGCGCGATGAATCCGCCCGCCGCCCCGCCGGAGCCCGCGGGCCCGATGCGCCGGGCCTTCACCTCGACGAGCACGACGGTCTCGCCGTCGGGGGCAACCGCCAGCAGGTCCGCCTCACCCATCGGAACCCGCAGATTTCTTCCGATGATGCGATAGCCATTCCGTTTCAGGTGCCGCGCGGCCAGCCGTTCCCCGGCCTCTCCGAGCGGATCTCGATCGCTCCGGCGGCACAGCCCCAATCGCTCCAGCGCACGCCGGACCAGGCGCTCGGGCGCGGACTTCGATTGCGCGGGCAACTCCTGCATCGCCGGGCCCCGGGGGTCACCTCTTGGCAAATCGCGGCGCATACCGCGACGTCGCGATCGTGAACAGCTTCTCGAGCATCCCCTCCTCGTTCGACACGTTGCCCCGGCTGAAGAGTTGTTTCTCGTACCGCTTGTACTCCGCGTTCGAGCGCTCGATTTTCAGCTCCGCCTCGATTCCAAGCTGGGCCTCGTACAGCGTCTCGCCCTTGGGCCGATCGATCTTCTCGAGGTACACCCACGCCACCCGTTCCTCGTCCGGCCGGTCCTTGCTCGGTGCGTAGAGGATCGGGCCGAGCGTCTGGCCGACTCCGAGCGATTGCAGCGCGGCGTTGATCTCCGGCACAGGCGAGAACGTGCAGTCGCTCTGCGCATCCGCGCACTCGCGGGTCATCACGCCCCCCTCGAGCCGGTTGAAGTCGTTGGCGCTCATCTTCGCCAGCTCCACGAAGCTCTTTCCGGCGTTCAGGGCCTCCTGGATCTGCGAGAGCGCCGAGCTGTTGGACGCGTCCGTGTACACCATTCGGAACGTGTACTTCGCCGGGGGGTTGTACTTGTCGACGCGCCGCTCGTACTCGTTCTTCACGTCCCGCCATGGCACCACCACCCGCGGCCTCACCTTGTTGGCAAGCTCGTTCTCGATGAGCGCCTTGTCCTTGATGTTCTCCGCTTCCTGGCGGAGTCCCCGCCCGTTCTGCTCCCGGAACTGCTCGTCGGCCGCCACCTCGCTCCCGCGCTGCGAGCTCACGAGGTTCCCCTCGATCCGCTGCAGAAACCGGAACAATCCCGCCTTCTGCTCCGGCGTCAGGCTTGCCCGCGCCTCCGACAGCACGAGCTCTTCCTCGATCATCCGGTGCAGTTCCGATCCGATCGTCTCCAACGCGCCGTGCTGCCACGCCTCCTCGTCGTCCTTCGCGTCCCGCGCCACCGCCCGCAGCTTCCCGTCCAGAGGCTCGAGGATCTCCGATACGAACACCGGCCGCCCGTTGATCTGGCCGACCACCGCATCCACGGTCGCGGCCGATCCGCGCGCCGGCGCGGTTGCATCCGGCGTCGGCGATCCGATGCGCGTCGAAAGCTGCGGCGCCGCATCAAGCGCCGGGTCGTTCGCCACCGTCGCCGGTCCCGCCGCGTGCACCCCGCCGATCGAGAACACATCCGCCCGCCGCACCGGCTCGCCGGACCCCGAGGCCGGCCCCGGGCCAGCACGCCGGACCGCCGCATTCTCTTGTTCCGGAGCCGCCCCCTTGGCCGCAAAGTCCGCTGCCTCGACCATCTCGCCGCGCGATCCCGACAGCCCCTCCTTGAGCCCCGCCAGATCGCTGTTCGAGCATCCGATCAGCCCAAACGCGGCTCCCGCGCAGGCCGCGGCCAGCGCAGCGCCTCGTCCCCGAATGATCCACGCGCGAGCGGTTTCTCGAACCATGAGGGGAACCTCCATGCCTGTTCCGACGCGAGACGGTCGCCGTCCAAAGGTCTCAAGGGTATCGACCAGACGCAAGCCGCACAAACAAACGCCCTAGGATGACGCGACTCCCGCAACAGGAAAGGCGTTCAATGGCCGACCAGCCCGGCGAATCCCCCAAAATTATCGTGGACAGCGACTGGAAGGCGCAGGCCCAGAAGGAGCGCGAAAAGCTCGCGGAAAAGGACCGCCAGGCCAAACAGGCCGCCGAGAAGGCCCGGCAGCCCGCCGGCGTTGCCGGCGGCGCTGCGGGAACAACTCCGTCCGGCTCGGCCGCGGCCGGCCAGGCGATGCAGGGGCTTCCGCCCGCCGACTTCCAGACACTGGTCGGAACGATGGTGACCCAGGCTCTCATGTACATGGGCGCGTTTCCAGATCCGGAAACCGGCCGCGCTATCGTCTCCCTCGAGCACGCCCGCTTCCACATCGACCTGCTCACGGTGCTCCAGGAAAAGACGAAGAACAACCTCTCCGACGATGAGTCCAAGGACCTGAATCAGGCCCTCAGCGAGCTGCGCCTCCGCTTTGTGGACATCGTCCAGGCCATCGCCCAGATGAAGAAGGAGGGCAAGCTCCGTCCGGCTGGCGCGGACATCGCCTCTCCCGGAATGGGCGGCTTTTCGGGTCCGGGAATGCCGGGCGCCTGATCGAGGATGCCACGCATCCGATCCAAGAAAAAGGGCCCCGGCAATGCCGGGGCCCATGTGTGTTCACACTTCGTCGATGGTCAGCACCCGCCCGCGAACCACGCGTTGAGGAAGTCGAAGATGTTCTGAACCTGGAGCTGGCCGGTGGAGCCGTTTCCGCCCACGATCGCGTACGGCCTGCCCGCGAACCAGTCGTTGAGGAAGTCGAAGATGTCCCCGACGGTGATGCCGCCGGTCTTGTTGTAGTCCGGATAGCAGCACGGCGAGGTCGTGTTCTGTGCCGCGTTGCAGTTCGAGCCCTGCGCGAAGAACGCGCCCGCCAGGCCGGTCGTCGTGCACTCGGCCTGCGTCAGAACGGCGCACGTCGAGCCGCGGCAGCACACGCCCGTCGAAGCCCCGCACGGGCTCGGCGAGCAGGCCGTCGCATCCCCGATGTACTGGCCGCCCGCCGTCGTGCACTGCGTCGAAGACATGAGCGAGCACGTGCTCGCATCGAAGCAGCACGCGCCCGTCGCCACCGTCGCGCAGTTCCCGGGGTCGATCGTGATGTAGAAGGGGCCCGTGCCGCCGAGCGCATCGAAATCGATCGTCCGCGGCTCGCCGAGGTTGGCGGCGCCCGGCGGGAGCGCCCCGCCGATCACCTGGTTCGAAACGTAGCTGTGGTCCTGGCTGACGATGAATCCGGCCAGCTTGATCGGGCCCGAGCCGCTGTATCCGAGCTCATCAAGCCGGATCTTCACTTCCACGCCCGTGGTCACCTGGCGAGCCCGCGTCGCGTCCGTCCCTCCATCCACGCCGCCGAAGTTCGAGTTGTCCAGCGATACGCTGATGAGCCCCGGCATCGTCAGGTCCCCGTGCGCCGGAACCGGGTATCCGTTGGCGGAGTCGTCCACGCCGAGCGGGTTGTACACGTCGGCCGAGATGAGCCTCGGTGCAAACGACGTGTACGGTTCCGCGATCAACGGCAGTCCATTTGTCCCTGAGTCGCCCTGGATGTCCAGGCCTGGAATCGGCGTCGGATTGAACACCGTCCCGGCACCGTTCGGCGCGCACATGTTGTTCATGTCAAACCGGATGCACTTCTGGCCGTCGAACACCAGCGGGTTGTTCGTCGCTTTTTCCCCTCCCGCGATCCCGCCGTACTCAAGGTAGTTCGCCGCCGGGAACCCGGCGTCGTTGAGCGCGCCGTTCGAGTTGATCAGCCCCGCGTACGCGTTCAGGTTCACCGGGTTGTTCGTCGTCTCGATCGAGAGCCAGTAGTCCGCATCAAAGCCGGCCGAGAACTTCAGCCCGGGAGCCGTCGTCGAGTTCGGGTCGGTGCCGAGCCGGTTCAAGTGGCCGTAATCGAACGGGTGCTCGTTGCCGAGCAGTTGGTTCTGCCCGATGCTCTGTTGCGGCACGAACACGGTGCCCACATCGAAGAACAGGTCGAGCCGGTTCCCGTTGTTCTCCAGGTTCCCGGTCACCAGCACGTGGAGGTAGTTCCCGCACACCATCGCGTACACGCTGTCGATCTCGGACCCGTTCGCGACATCGTGGTAGTCCGGCTCCACGAACGGCGGGCACGGATCGCTCGCGGTCAGGATCGTCGGCGTCGCGCTCGTCGCCTGCGTCGAGCCCAGGTACCGGCCCGAGCCCGCATCCGTCGGGCTCGTCCGCAGGCGCTGCCAGTCGGCGTAGATCGTTGGATTCACATCGTTCGGGCCGCCGACGTTGACGACCAGGAAATAGTCCGCCTCGAAACCGGCGTCGAACTTCAGGCCGGGATTCGTGCCCGTCCCGGGCCCACCGCACGCGTTGGCCCCGCCGAAAGACACCGAGCCGTACGTGCCGGTCTGCGTCGCGTTGTCGTTCCGCACCTGGTTCTGACCGCCGGCGATCGAGTCGAAGAACAGCGCGAGCTTGTTGTAGTTGCTCTCGAAGTTCCCCGCGACAAACAGGTAAAGGGTCGGATCCCCGCTCGCATCGAGGCTCACCCGCCCGTACACCGCGTCGATCTCCGATCCGCCTTCCATGGGAACGTGGTCGAAGAAGATGGACTGCCCGCTCGCCTGCGGCGTCACCGAATCGCCGAAGTTGGTCTGCGTGTCCTGCACGAAGACCGGCGCGCCGTAGAAAGCCGCATCCAGCGAGCCGTCCAGTATCGGCTGTCCGTTCGCCAGAGACCCCGACGCGGTGATCGTCGCAAACTGGTCTCCCGGAACCGTCGTCAGGTCGATCGTGTTCACCGCCGGGTAGGTGTTCGGCGAGGTTGCCCCGTCGATGCCTCCCAGGCCGCCGATGAACTGATTCGAGGATGTTCCGAAGTTGTCGTTGATCACGAGCCCCGCGACCCGAATGGTGATCGTCGGCGGAAGGCTCGATGGGTTCAGGCCCAGCGATGCCAGGGGGATCTTCATCTCATAGCCCGCTGTCACCGCGGCCGCCGCGCTCAACGATGCCGCGCCCGTGCCCCCGTCGATCCCGGCGCGGTTCGAGTTGTTCAGCGTGACCTGAACCCCGCCGCCGATCGGATCGCACGGCGGCGCCGTCGCGATCCCCGCATTGCCGAACCCCGTCGGCGTCGTGTTCGACCACTGCAGCGGACCATACTCGGGCTTGAGTTTCCCGTTCACGGGCTGACCTATCGCCACCGCCGACACCGACCCCACGATGCCCGCAACGCACAGCACCTTGCAAATCGTCATATCAGATGCTCCCTCTGATTTGTTTGGAATACGATTGGGTTGATAGCCAAGGAATACTTGGGGAATTGCCAGTTTACGGTCGGATCAAGATCTGACCACCCAAAGGTTCCGCAATGTCACGAAATTTCGATGGTCTTCGATAGACGCCTGTCGAAACCCCGCACCCCGCCGGGCGGTTCGCACGCCGCCGCGGCGCTGTTCGATCATGTCGATCCGATCGCGCTCAGTTCACGAGTCGCCCCGGAATGCGCTCTGGTGGGGTCGTGTTCCGGCAACCCGCACCGGACGAACACGTTCCGGATTGCACCGGAACCCCAAGGACACCCGGGCCGCACCATGTATACTCGCCCAGCGCCTCGTTCTGAAGCGCTGCGACCCAACCCACCATCCTCGACGAGCCCGCGAATGCAACGACAGCACGCCGACCGGTCTCCCGTCCATCCCGTCCACGACCGTGCCGCGTTCACCCTCATCGAACTGCTCGTCGTCATCGCGATCATCGCGCTCCTGGTCGGGATCCTGCTCCCCGCGCTCAGCAAGGCTCGCGAGGCCGCTCGCCAGTCCGCCTGTCTGAGCAACACGCGCCAGGTCGCGGTGGGCATGACGCTCTACGCCGGCACCTACAAGGACTGGTACCCGATGAAGCCCGCGCCGCTCGGCCAGGACATCATCGCGTATCAGGACGCCCAGGGCGGTTTCGCCGGCCTGTTCAGCCTCAAGCAGATGGGTGACGCCGCGACGGATCCCACCGCGACCGACACGGGCTACGGCGCGGCGCTCCCGAGCGGCGGGCAATACGCCGACGGCAACAAGGACCCGCTCATGAGCCCGTACATGGATGGGTTCGAGGCGCTCGTCTGCCCCAGCGACAAGCTCGACTACCACTTTTCCGGCCGCTACGCCGCCGGCACGACGCGTCTGAGCGGCAATCCGCCGCCGCACGTCCCGAAGAAGCAGACCAACCCCGACGCCGTCATCGCCTACAACATCTCCTACCTGTACATCGCCGGCTTCAAGACCGTAGAAACGCAGCTCGTCGCTCCCGCGCCGCTCGTGGGCGATGAATCCAACGCGCTCGACTACGGCCCCGATTCCTGGAACGGCAACGCGCAGGACGCCGCCTTCCTCGGCATCCCCGTCAACACTTGGGCCGAGAACGACAACCACGGCAAGAAGGGCGCGAACTACGCCTTCACAGACGGCCACGCCGAGTGGATCAAAGGCAACGCCGCCGCGACGTTCTTCACAGGCGGCAGCACTAACCCCAAGAACGTCAACGTCGTCGACCACAATCGCTCGAGCAAGCTCCGCACGATCGATTGACGTACCGCCAATCAGATGTGCGGCCGGTTCGCCGCGCTTCGCGGCGGCCGGCCCTGCCCATCGCACGACTCGCGACTTTTCGCTATCATCGCCCCCTTGGGCCAGCCGACCGACAAACAACCCGCGCCGCACCGTACTCGCGCATCCAGGCCGATCTGGAAGCGCATCTTCGCCGCGCAGGAGGCGGGGCTGGTCGTCGTCATCGCCCTCATGATGGCCGCCCTCGCCTTCTTCGGCGGCTCGAAGCAATCCAACTTCAGCATCTCCATCCCCGCCGGCGGCAGGGCGGAAGTCCAGAACGACACGACCCTTGTGTACTCGATGGGCGCGCAGTCTTCGCAGAAGCAGGCCCTCTCCGACACCGCCTGGAAACTCCGCGAGCGCGACGGCGGCTCCAGGATCGCCTTCGGCACCCATCGCGTCAACAAGTTCTTCGACGTCGAGAATCTCCTCAACGTCCTCACCTCGGCGAGCTACTACGCCATCATGGGCGTCGGCATGACGGCCATCATCATCCTCGCGGGCATCGATCTCTCCATCGGCTCCATCTACGCGATCGCCGCCATCCTCGGCGCCGCCGCCCTCTCCGCCGTCGAAGCACACGCCAAGGCCGGCGGCGGCACGACCTCCGGGCTCCTCGCCGTCCCGCTCCTCCTGCTCGTCTGCTGTGCCACGGGCGCGGCGTGCGGCTTCATCAACGGCTTCTCCTCCGTCGCCCTGCGCGTGCACCCCTTCATCATCACCCTCGGCACGATGGCCATCTTCCGCGGCGCGGTCTTCGTCTTCACCGGCGGGGAGACCATCAGCGGCCTCCCGGACTCCATCCAGTCCGGCTCCTTCAAGTGGGAGCTCCACCTCGGCAACGCCTCCGTCTTCCCGATGCCGACGATCATCACCATCCTCGTGGCGCTCGCGGGGGTGTTCGTCCTCTCGCGCACCGTCTTCGGCCGCCGCATCTTCGCCATCGGCGGCAACGAGGTCGCCGCGAAGTACGCGGGCATCCCCGTCGGGCGCGTCAAGACGCTCGTGTACACCATCTCCGGCGCCCTTGCCGGCCTCGCCGCCTCGATCTACGTCGGCTACTACGGCGCCGCCGAGAACGCCGCGGGGACGGGCTACGAACTCAACGTCATCGCCGCGGCCGTCATCGGCGGCGCATCGCTCTCGGGCGGGCGCGGCTCGGCCCTCGGGGCCGTCCTCGGCGCGATCCTTGTGCAGCTCATCAACAACGGCATGCTCATCCTCGACATCCCGCAGGCCTACAACCAGATCATCATGGGCCTGGCGATCATCATCGCCGTCGTGGTGGATCAGGCCAAGTCCCGCCTGACGAGGTAGCCCGCCCGCTCCCAGCAATCCATGGCAATCCGCGGCATCGCATGCCGTTTGGCTCACATGCTCACGATCCTCCTGCTCTCCCTCATCACGCTCGTCCCGCCCCCCGCGGCCACGCCCGATGCGCAGGCCCCGGCGGCCGGGAAGGCTCCCGCCGCCGCCCCGGTCGCCAAGCACCTGGAGTGGACGATCGACGGCGTCAAGCGCGAGGCCGTCATTTACATCCCGCCAACCGCCACGACCTCGTCCACACCCATCATCTTCGCCTTCCACGGCCACGGCGGGACCGCCCGACACGCCGCGAACACCTTCGAGTACCAGAAGCTCTGGCCCGAGGCGATTTCCGTCTACATGCAGGGCCTCCCGACTGCGGGCGCGCTCACCGACCCCAAGGGGGAGCGCAACGGCTGGCAGAAGCACTCCGGCGATCAGAACGACCGCGACCTCAAGTTCTTCGATGAGGTCCTCGCCACCCTCCGCAAGGACTACAAGGTCGATGATGCCCGCATCTACGCCGCGGGACACTCCAACGGCGGCGGGTTCACCTATCTCCTCTGGGCGAGCCGCGGCGGCATCCTCGCCGCCGTCGCCCCATCCTCGGCCGGCCCGGGGAGCATCCGCGACGCCCTCGCGCTCACGCCCAAGCCCTGCATGCACATCGGCGGCGAGAAGGACCCGCTGGTGAAGTTCGCCAACCAGCAGCGCACCATGGAGCGCGACCGCAGGGTCAACCAGTGCGAGGACACGCCGCAGGAGTGGGGGCCCCACGCCCTGCTCTACCCCTCGAAGATCGGCACCCCCTTCGTCTCGGTGATCCACTCCGGCGGCCACGAGTTCTACACCCCGGCGCTCCCGCTCATCGTCAAGTTCTTCAAGGAGCACCCCAAGCCCGCCGCCAGTCCGGCCCCGCCGACCCCCGACGCCCCGAAGCCCGCATCGCCCTGATCCGAGGGCCGCCCGCGCCGGAAGCCCATGGCCCCGCCCGCCGGGTGAATCCCGGAGGATGTGATACAATCCCAACCGCATTCCCGGCGGAGATTCGCGGCATCCATCGCGTGTCTGAGTATCTCATCCCACCCCTCGGAATCCCATCCCATGCTCAAACGATCCCTGCTCGCCCTCGCCGTCGCCGGCCTGCTGGTCTCCGGCGCGGCCGCGCTCACCTCCGCCACGACGACGGCCCCCAAGAAGACCTACGAGTTCGGCGTCATCGCCAAGAGCCAGTCGAACCCGGTCTTCCAGGCCGCCCGCACCGGCGCCGAGGATGCCGCCAAGGAGCTCTCCAAGAAGTACGGCATCGACGTCAAGATCAACTGGCGCACGCCCAACGATGAGAACGCCCAGCAGCAGGCCAACTACATCGAGCAGCTCGCCAGCCAGGGCGTGGACGGCATCGCCGTCTCCTGCTCCGACGGCAAGGTGCTCAAGGGCGCGATCGACTCGGCCGTCGGCAAGGGCGTCGAGGTCGTCACCTTCGACTCCGACTCGCCCGACTCCAAGCGCTTCGCCTACTACGGCATCGACGATGAGGAGGCCGGCCGCGAGGTCATGCGCCAGCTCGCCAAGGCCATGCACGACAAGGGCGTGGTCGCCATCCTCGGCGGCTCGCAGAACGCGACCAACCTTCAGGCCCGCGTCCGCGGCGTGAAGGAGGAGGCCGCCAAGTACCCGGGCATCAAGATCAAGGACACCTACTACCACAAGGAGACCGCCGCCGAGGCCGCCTCCATGCTCCAGCAGGTGCAGAGCACCAACCCGGACATCACCGGCTGGGCGATGGTCGGCGGCTGGCCGCTGTTCACCAAGAACGCCCTCGACGGCGTGGCCGACAAGGCCAAGGTCGTCTCGGTGGATCACCTCCCCGTCGAGCTCGAGTATGTCAAGAACGGCCAGGTGCAGGCCCTCATCGGGCAGGACTGCTACGGCTGGGGCCACCAGAGCGTGATGTACCTCTTCGACAAGGTGCACAACAACAAGAAGCCCGAGAAGGTCATCAACACCTTCAAGCTCCAGGTCGTCACCAAGGACAACGTCGAGAAGTTCGAGGGCCTGTGGGACAAGTGGCTGGGGAAGAAGTGACCCGGCGACCCGGCGACCCGGTGAACAGGTGAGCAGGTGATGGGGTGACCGGGTGGCACTGGTCTGGCTTTGCAGACCAGTGCCGAGGCCAAGGCACGCAGCCAGCCCGAACGTTCCACCCATGAAGCCCCACCCCCGAATCCGCAAGACGATCAAGTGGGGCGGCGCGGCGGTGACTCTGCTGCTGGTGGTGGTGTGGATCGCGAGCGGCGGGTTCTTTGCGAGTTGGTCGGGGCCTTCGGGCTGCGGGGGAGGGGTCTCCGAGGGCTGCGTGGCCTTGTGGGATCACGGTTCGGTCGCCCCCCAAAGCCGCACGTCGATGTTCCTTCGCACGCCCAGTTACCGGCTTCATTTGTGGGCGTTCGTCTCTCGGTGGACCAGCTGCACCGAGTGGTCCATGCAGGTTCCGCTCTGGCTGCCAGCGATGCTCACCGTGGTCGTCAGCGCCGCCGCTTGGCGTCTGGACTCCCTCGCCCGCCGCCGCGCTCGGCTGAACCTCTGCGCGAAGTGCCACTATAACCGCGCGGGGCTGGCGGCGGTCGCGAAGTGCCCGGAGTGCGGGGAGCCCCCTGCCTTGTCATAATCGTAATCATCATCGTAATCGTAATCTCCGGGTCTTCGGGCCGAAGCGAAGACGATTAGGATTAGGATTAGGACCAAACCATGAAGCCCCATCCTCGCATCCGCAAGACGATCAAGTGGGGCGGCGCGGCGGTGACTCTGGTGCTGGTGGTGGTGTGGATCGGGAGCGGGTGGTGGACTTTGACGTGGCTGGAGCCGCCGAGCATCAAGATCCAGATACGAGTCGGGTCGATCTACGTGTGCCACTACCCGTCGGGCGGGCTTGAGGATTTGCCGCGCGGCTTCCTCACCCCGATTCGCGAGCTTGGCTTTCGGATGGCGTTTCTGCCTGCATCGCGAAGAATGCCGAGGGGCGTGCACGAGGCTCTGTGTCCGCTGTGGATTCTTCCGGCCGGGACGGCGTTGGCAACCGCGGCGGCCTGGGTCTTCGATTCCCGAGCCCGGCGCCGCGCTCGGCTCAACCTCTGCCCGAAATGCACCTACGACCGCGCGGGGCTCGCGGCGGGGGCGAAGTGTCCGGAGTGCGGCGAGCCCCCTGCCTTATCATAATCGTAATCCTCATCGTAAGCGTAATCTCCGGGTCTTCGGGCCGAAGCGAAGACGGTTAGGATCAAGATTAGGACCAAACCATGAAGCCCCATCCTCGCATCCGCAAGACGATCAAGTGGGGCGGCGCGGCGGTGACTCTGCTGCTGGTGGTGGTGTGGATCGGGAGCGGATGGTGGTATCCGCACTGCTATCCCGCACCGTGGCTGTCGTTGACCGCGCTCCGAGGCGGCGTGATGATTTACTACGACACGGCGCCCGTCCCCGATCACAATCTCGTCGAGCGACGACGGCAAATCCTCGTTGCCGTCAACAAACAGTGGAACTGGCGTCCGATGTTCTCGGCTGGACAAGCCAAGTTGCCGCTCTGGATGCCGACCGGCCTCATGGTGATTCCGACCTTGCTGGCTTGGCGTCTCGACACCCTCGCACGCCGCCGCGCCCGCCTCAGCCTCTGCGCGAAGTGCAACTACGACCGCGCGGGGCTCGCGGCGGGCGCGAAGTGTCCGGAGTGTGGTATGCTGCCCGCGGACGCCAAACCATGAAGCCCCACCCCCGAATCCGCAAGACGATCAAGTGGGGCGGCGCGGCGGTGACTCTGCTGCTGGTGGTGGTGTGGATCGCGAGCGGCGGGTTCTTTGCGAGTTGGTCGGGGC
>DASZWV010000256.1:0-2693 GCA_035546115.1 Phycisphaerales bacterium | reverse complement strand
TGGCCCGCGAGCGGCGTGCCGGGCGGTGCGGAGATATGCTTGGCTCCAAGCGATCGCTCGATCGTGACGAACTATCCATACAGGAGCGAGTTCCAATGCGCACCAAGATGACTCTCGCGGCGACGTGCCTGGCGTGTTTCTGCATCATGGGCTGCCACGACTCGAAGCAGGCGGCGGCCCAGAGCAAGCCGGCGGCGCAGGTGATGGCGAGCAACGAGGTATGCCCGCTCTCGGGGCACGCCATCAATCCGAAGTTCACATCCACCTACAACGGCAAGACGATCGGCTTCTGCTGCGGCGGGTGCAAGGCCAAGTTCGACGCGATGAGCGATGCGGACAAGGCGAAGATGGCCGCGAAGTGATGCGTTCGAACGCGGATCGCGCACCGGCCGCGATGGTCGGCCGGTTGCTGCGCGCGCTTTGACGTTGATGGGTTGCGTGCGGCTGGAGTCGGCGGCGCGGGGGTTGTCTCCGGGTCCGCGGAAGCGGTGTGCGCGGTCGCTATAGTCCGCCCCACTCGCACGCGGCGCGGCCAACGTCGGCCGGCCGGGGTGCGGAGCGGGATCGCGAGAGCGCGCAGCAAAGGACCTTGATCGTGGCAGAGCAGACCAAGTTCGATCTCATCGTCATCGGGGGCGGGCCCGCCGGGTATGTCGGGGCGATTCGTGCGGCGCAGCTGGGCATGAGCGTGGCGTGCGTGGAGCGCGCGAAGCTCGGGGGCGTGTGCCTGAACTGGGGGTGCATCCCGAGCAAGGCGCTGCTGGCGAACGCGGAGCTTGTGGAGAAGATGCGGGCCCAGGAGGACCAGAAGTTCTGGGGTCTCAAGATCAGCGGCGAGGTGGGGCTGGATTGGGACCGCATCATCGGGCGGTCGCGCGAGGTGGCGGGGAAGCTGAACAACGGGATCGCGTTCCTGTTCAAGAAGAACAAGATCACGCACCTCGTGGGCAACGCGAAGATCACCAGCGCGGGCGGGCCGGGGAAGCTCGTGACCGTGGATGTGCAGGAGTGCGCCGTGAAGGAGGAGCTGACCTCGGCTCCGGCGACGCCGGGCAAGACGATCCAGACCATCCAGGCGGAGAACGTGCTCGTCGCGACAGGGTCGGTGGCGCGCGACCTGCCGTTCGCGAAGTTCGACGGCGACAAGATCTGGGGCGCGCGCGAGGCGATGTACAACAAGCACCAGCCGAAGAAGCTCGTCGTCGTGGGCGCGGGGGCGATCGGGATGGAGTTCGCGTACTTCTACCACTCGATGGGGACGGAGGTGACGGTCGTCGAGATGATGGACCGGATCCTGCCCGTGGAGGACAAGGATGTTTCCGCCGCGCTGCAGCGGCTGTACACCAAGCACGGGATGACGTTCAAGACGAGCACGGTGACGACGGCCGTCGAGAAGACGGCGAGCGGCGTGAAGGTCGCTGTCGCGCCGTTCGTGAACGGCAAGGCCGATGAGTCCAAGAAGGAGACGCTCGAGGCGGACCGCATCCTGCTCGCGGTGGGCGTGGTGGGGCGCACGGACGGGCTGTGCGATGAGAAGCTCGGGCTGAAGGTCGATCGCGGGCACATCGTGACGGACTTCGTGCCCGGCAAGACGCTCGCCGAGGCGATCGATTACAAGACGAACCTGCCGGGGATCTACGCGGTGGGCGATGTGATCGGTCCGCCGTGGCTGGCGCACGTGGCGAGTGAGGAGGCGATCACCTGCGTGGAGCGGATCGCGTGGCGCAAGGACAAGTCCAGGCACCACGAGCCGATCCCGATCGATTACAGCGTGATCCCCGGCTGCACGTACTGCGTGCCGCAGGTGGCGAGCGTGGGCTTCACGGAGCAGAAGCTCATCGAGATGGGCAAGGTGAAGGGGAAGGACTACAGCGTCGGGCAGTTCCCGATGACCGCGCTGGGCAAGGCGATCGCCGCGGCCCACACCGACGGCTTCGTGAAGATCATCCGCGGCCTGCCGCGGGGCGAGATCCTCGGGGCGCACATCCTGGGAGACCAGGCGACGGAGCTGATCAGCGAGTTGACGCTGGCGCGCCGGCTGGAGGCGACGACGGAGGAGATCATCTGCACGATGCACGCGCACCCGACGATGCACGAGGCGACGCGCGAGGCGGCGCTGGCGAGCGAGGGACGGGTGATACACGCGTGAGCGCATCGTTCTGGCCGCGTTCGTTGCGGCGCGAGGCTGCTCGGTTGATCGACTGACCGAACCTTCGCCCGCTCACACCGATGGGGCTCTGACGCCGGGCGTATTCACTCGCGGGCATCTTCGTGTTTCCCAACGCGTGGTTTGCCGGATGTTGACCAACCGTCCGCCGAGATCGCCCGTATTGCCATGGGCGAGGATGCCCGGCATCGGGAAACCGAGTTACCGGATTCGCAATACCATTGAGGACTTGGTCGCCATGATGCGGCGCGGTATGTTCTTGCCACCGGAGTTCCCATGCCGCACGTTCTTTCAAAGTTGGCTTGGTCGCTTTGCGCCGCTTGCGCGCTCGCGGCCTTGGGCACGAGCGCGGACGCCCAGTGCCTGAGCGGCTGGCAGCCGGGCGGCGGGATTCCCGGCGTTGATGGGACCGTCAACGCGATCGTCTCATGGGATCCGGACGGCGCGGGGCCGCTTCCCGCGATGACGGTGATCGCCGGCACGTTCACCATCGCGGGAGCGGGGCTGGTTCAGAACATCGCCGCGT
>DASZWV010000255.1:0-3262 GCA_035546115.1 Phycisphaerales bacterium | reverse complement strand
ATCCGGTTCGACGGCCATCCGGACCTGCGCCGCATCCTGCTGTGGGAGCAATACAAGGAGGGCTTCCCCCTCCGGAAGGACTTCCCGCTCCGGGGGCGATTCAGCCGCTCCGAGCAGCTGCGCAACGCGCTCGCCGCCAATCCCGAGGCGCGGTACTCGATGGAGGAGCTCTCGATCGCCGATGCGTTCGAGGAACTCCCGCTCGACATGCGCAAGCGCATCGCGAGCGGCGAGGCAACCGGCGAATAGTGGCTCACGGACACCGATCGCATGACTGACAAGCGCACGCTCGAAGTCGAGCTCTCGACGACCGGCATGGGGCCCGACGGCCGGCCACAGCGCGTCCCCCTCGTGGTGGGAGGCGATGCCGGCGGGCTGGCCCTCGCGGCGCCGCCGTCCGCCGAGCCCGAGCTCGAGGGCGAGCACATGCTCATCAACATCGGGCCGCAGCACCCCGCCACACACGGCGTGCTTCGGCTGGTGCTCGAGCTCGACGGCGAGACGGTGGTCCGCTGCATCCCGCACGTCGGCTACCTGCACTGCGGCTTCGAGAAGATCGGCGAGTACCGCCAGTACAACCAGATCGTCCCGTGGACGGACCGTGAGGACTACCTCAACTCCATGGGCAACAACATCGCCTATGCCCTCGGCGCCGAGCGCATCTTCGGCATCGAGATCACCGAGCGGTGCAAGGTCCTGCGGGTGATCGGCGCGGAGCTCTCGCGCATTGCCTCGCACCTGGTCTGGATGGGCACGACCTGCATCGACATCGGCGCGTTCACGCCGTTCCTCTGGGGCTTTCAGGAACGCGAGAACATCTACAACCTCCTCGAAGGCTGGGTCGGCGCGCGCCTCACCACGAGCGCCACGCGCGTGGGCGGCATGGCCGCCGACGTGCCGGACAAGTGGATCGAGGGGTTGCAGGGGTTCATCCGCACGTTCCCGCGCACGATCGACGAGTGCGAGCGGATGCTCACGAAGAACGCGATCTGGGTGGGGCGCACCGTGGGGCTCGGCGTCATGTCACCCGACGAGGCCATCAACTACGGCCTCTCCGGGCCGATGCTGCGCGCCTCCGGCGTGGCGTACGACGTGCGCAAGGATTTCCCGTACCTCGACTACGAGACGTACGACTTTGACGTGGCCGTGGGGAGCGCCGGCGACGTGTACGACCGGTTCCTCGTGCGCATGGAGGAGATGCGGCAGTCGGTGCGCATCCTCGACCAGGCGGTGAAGCGGCTGCCCGACGGCCCGGTGAACGTGGACGACCCGCGCGTCATCCTGCCGCCGAAGTCCAAGGCGACGAGCGAGATGGAGTCGATGATCCATCACTTCAAGAACGTGATGGAAGGACCGCGGCCGCCGATCGGCGAGTGCTACGTGGCGGTCGAGAGCCCCAAGGGCGAGAAGGGGTACTACATGGTGTCGGATGGCACCTCGAAGCCCGCGCGCTGGCGCATCCGGCCGCCGAGTTTCGTGAACCTCTCGGCCATCCCGAAGATGGTCGAGGGACACCTCCTCTCCGACGTGATCGCGATCAACGCCTCCATCGACATCGTGATGGGGGAGATCGATCGATGAGCGTCGCGCACGCACCCTACGAACCGGTCTTCACCGGCAAGCGCGCCGAGGACCTGAAGGCCATTCTGCTGCGCTACCCGAACAAGCAGGCCGCGCTGCTGCCCGCCCTCTGGATCGTGCAGGAGGAGCGCGGCTGGGTGAGCGAGGAGGCGATGACGGAGGTCGCGCAGGCGCTCGACGTCACGGCCGCCTATGTGAAGGGCGTGGTGACGTTCTACACCATGTACCACCAGCACCCGGTGGGAAAGCACTTCATCCAGGTCTGCACCACGAGCCCGTGCCTCTGCGCGGGCGCCGACAAGGTGACCGAGGCGTTCCTCCGGCACACCGGCTGCAACGAACTCGGCGTCACGTCGCCCGACGGCAGGTTCACGGTGATCGAGGTGGAGTGCCTCGGGGCCTGCGGCTTCGCGACGCCCGTGCAGATCAACGCCGACACGATCGAGAACGTGACGCCCGAGAAGGTTCCTGAAATCATCGCGGGGCTCAAGTAATGGGGTATCCCCACAAGACGCATCCGCGCGAGACCGCGGTCCTGAGCAAGCACTTCGGCGACCCGGCCGCGCGGTCGCTCGAGGGGTGGAAGGCCCGGGGCGGGTATCGCGCCCTCGAGCAGGCGCTGGCCATGACGCCGGCGGCGATTGTGGACGTCGTGAAGGCGTCGGGGCTGCGCGGGCGGGGTGGCGCCGGCTTCCCGACCGGCATGAAGTGGAGCTTCATGAAGCCCGGCGACGGCAAGCCCCACTATCTCTGCTGCAACGCTGACGAGTCCGAGCCCGGTACGTTCAAGGACCGCGAGATCATGCGCTGGACGCCGCACGCCCTCGTGGAGGGCTGCGCGGTGGGCGCGTACGCGATCGGCGCCGAGACGGCCTACATATACATCCGCGGCGAGTTCACCGAACCCATCCAGCGGATGGAGGCGGCGATCGCCGAGGCGTACCAGGCCGGCATCCTGGGCGCGAACGCGATGGGCTCCGGCAAGCGCGTGGACGTGCACGTGCACAAGGGGGCGGGGGCGTACATCTGCGGCGAAGAGACCGCCCTGATGAACTCGCTCGAGGGCAAGCGCGGCAATCCGCGCATCAAGCCGCCGTTCCCGGCCGTCGCCGGGCTGTTCGCCCAGCCCACGACGATCAACAACGTCGAGACGCTGGCCGCCGTGCCGCACATCCTCAACAACGGCGCCGAGTGGTACAAGGCCATGTCGCTTTCCAACCCGAAGAGCACCGGCACGAAGCTCTTCTCGGTGTGCGGCAATGTGGCACGGCCGGGCAACTACGAGATCGTGATGGGATTCCCGTTCAAGGACTTCCTGTACGACCTGTGCGGCGGTCCGCTGCCGGGCCGGAAGTTCAAGGCGGTGATTCCCGGCGGCTCGTCGGTGCCCATCCAGACGATGGTGGAGGCCGAGGCGACGCTCATGGACTACGAGGGCTTCGTCGCGCAGGGCACGATGCTCGGCTCGGGCGGCGTCATCATCTTCGACGATGCGCAGTCCATGCCGCGGATGATCGCCCGGCTCGCGCGCTTCTACGCGCACGAGAGCTGCGCGCAGTGCACGCAGTGCCGGGAAGGGACGGCGTGGACGACCAAGATCCTCGAGCGCATCGTGGCGGGCGACGGCACGGCCGAGGACCTCGACACGCTCCTCTCGATCGGCGAGAACATGACGGGGAAG
>DASZWV010000254.1:0-1591 GCA_035546115.1 Phycisphaerales bacterium | reverse complement strand
GGGATGAGGGAGTCGTTGAGGGCGAGGCGGCCGAGGTTTCTGGCGAGTTCGGTGGCGGCGAAGGCGTCGTCGGCGGCCGGGGCGAGATTCGCGTCTGGCGCGGCGACGGCCTGATCGAGGGCCTTGGTGAGGTCGGCGAGTTGCGAGACGGCCTCCTGACAGGATTGCGGGAGGGTCGCGGCGGCGTGGGTGTGGGCGGGCGGAGGGGTTGCGTGGGCGATGCACGCGATCAGGCACGCGGCGAGGGCGGGGCCGAGAGCACGGATCAATCGCGGGAGTGGCATGGAGGCGATCGGATACAAAGCGGAATGGTATGCGCGGGGAGGTCAGCGGCTGCGCGTGGGGGTCGAGCGCTGGGAGATCGCGAGGTAGAGCGACGGCGTGACGAAGAAGTCGAGGAGCGTGCAGGTGATGAGGCCGCCGCAGATGGTGAGCGCGAGGGGGTAGAGGATTTCCTTTCCCGGGGCGTCGCGGGTGAGGAGGATGGGGATGAGGGCGAGGCCGGTGGTGAGGGCGGTCATGAGGACGGGGGCGACTCGCTCCTGGGAGGCGCGGATGACGGACTCACGGGTGGGGAGGGCCGGGCCACTGGATGCGGAATCACGGCTCGGGAGAGCCGTGCCACATGTTGCGCGGTAGTGGGTGATCATGAGGACGCCGTTGCGGGCGGCGATGCCGCAGAGGCTGATGAGGCCGATGAGGCTGGCGATGGAGAAGGGCTCGCGGGCGATGAGGAGCGCGGCGATGGCGCCGATGAACGCGAAGGGGATGTTGAGCATGACCTGCAGGGCCGGCGCGAGGGCGCGGAAGTGGGTCCACAGGAGCGCGAGCATGACGGCGAGGGCGAGGATGCCGAGGATGGTCATGGCGCGGACGGCGCGGCGGCGGGTTTCGTACTGGCCCTCGATGCGGACGGTGTAGCCGAGGCCGGCGTGGAGGCCTTGCGCGAGGGCGGCTTCGATGGCGGTGGAGGTTGCGCCGAGGTCGTGCCCGGCGTCGACGTTGCAGGAGATGGAGATTCGGCGGAGGGCGTTCTCGCGGGCGATCTCGTTGGGGGCGGGCTCGAGGCGGATGTCGGCGACGTCGGAGAGGAGGGCGAGCGCGCCCGAGGGGGAGATGAGGCGCATCTGGCGGAGGGAATCGACGGCGGTGGTGGTTGGCTGCGCGGCGTCGGGTGATTCCGCGGATGCCTGCCGATCGAACATGAGGACGAGGTCGTAGCGGCGCGGGCCCTGGACGATCTGCGAGACGGCCTTGCCCCCGACGGCGGCATGCAGGGCGTCGATGAGCTCGGACTCGCTGAAGCCGAGGTTGGCGGCGCGGGCGGGGTCGATGTGGACACGCACCTGCGGGATGAGGACCTGGCGCTCGACGTTCAGGTCGGTGACGCCGGGGATGGCCTGCATGAGCGTGCGGGCGTGCTCGGCGAGGGCGCGGAGCATCGACAGGTCGGGGCCGAAGACCTTGACGACGATCTGGGCCTCGACGCCGGATTCGAGGTGCTCGATGCGGTGGGAGATGGGCTGGCCGACGGAGATGCTCACGCCGGGCAGGGCCGCGAGCTTGTCGCGGATCGCGGCGAAGAGCCGGG
>DASZWV010000253.1:0-6250 GCA_035546115.1 Phycisphaerales bacterium | reverse complement strand
TCCCTGCGCTCGCGGAGACCCAGCATGCCCAAGCGGACTGTCTACACCGCCCAGGTCGAGTTTGTGCAGCTGCTCGATGAGCACGGCAAGCTCGATGAGAAGCTCTGCCCGAAGGGCGATCCCTCGCGCCTCAGCGATGAGCAGGTCGTGTACCTCTACGAGCGGATGATCGAGTACCGCCACCTCGACGAGGTCGCCTTCAAGCTCCAGCGCTCCGGCCGCATGTACACCTACCCGCAGAACAAGGGGCAGGAGGCCGTCGCCCTCGGGGCCGGCGCTGCGCTCCGCAAGGGGATCGACTACCTCGTGCCGTGCTATCGCGAGAACGCGGCGCTCTTTCTGCACGGGCTGGATCCCAAGTTTGTCCTTCTCTACTGGGCCGGCGATGAGCGCGGCAACGCGATCCCGCAGCAGCTCCAGCACGGCGATGCGGGCGTGAACGTCGCCCCGATCGCGGTCCCCATCGGCACGCAGATGCTCCACGCGACGGGGATCGCCTGGGCGTACAAGCTCCGCAAGGAGGACAAGGTCGTCGCGACGTTCTTCGGCGACGGCGCCACCAGCGAGGGGGACTTCCACGAGGCGATGAACTTCGCCACCGTGATGAACGTCCCGTGCATCTTCGTCTGCCAGAACAACCAATGGGCCATCTCCGTGCCGCGGGACCAGCAGATGGCCAGCGAGACCGTCGCCCAGAAGGCCTTCGCCTACGGCGCGCACGCCGTGCAGGTCGATGGCAACGACCTGTTCGCCGTCTACCAGGCCGTCTACACCGCCCGCGAGCGGGCCCGCAACGGTGGGGGGGTGACGCTTCTGGAGGCCATCACCTATCGCCTCGCCGACCACACCACCGCCGACGATGCCCGCCGCTACCGCGCCGAGGCCGAGGTCGATTCCTGGAAGAGCAAGGACCCGCTCATCCGCACCCGCAAGTACCTCGAGTCGCAGGGCCTCTGGGACGACGCCAAGCAGAAGGCCGCGATGGAGCGGGCCGAGGCGGTCGTCAAGAAGATCGTCGATGAGGTGCTCAACTACCCCGCCCCGCACCGCAACGAGATGTTCGATTCCGTCTACGCCGAACTCCCCGAAGAGCTCCGCCGCCAGCGTGACACCTGGGCGACGCACTCGCTCGGGCAGTTCCCCGAACAGGCCAATCTGAACTCCAACCACCAACATGCCTGAGCGGCACCCGAATATCCAGCAGCGCCAAGACGGGATTCGAGCCTCAAAGTGCGGATGCTTCTATTGCCTCGCGACCTTCCCGGGCAATGAAATCAAAGAGTGGATCGATGGGGGCACCACGGCTCTCTGCCCCAAGTGCGGAATCGATAGTGTGCTTTCGGAATACGAGCGTTACGACATCAGCGATGCGAGCTTGAGACAGCGACAGCAAGCATCCTTTGGAAGATGACCATGGCGAACCTGACACTTGTCCAAGCCATCACCCTCGGTCTCCAGCAAGAAATGGAGAAAGACCCCCGCGTCGTCATCCTCGGCGAGGACGTCGGCCTCAACGGCGGCGTCTTCCGCGTCACCGAGGGCCTCCAGAAGCGCTTCGGCGCAGACCGCGTCGTCGACTCGCCCCTGTCCGAATCCGGCATCATGGGCACCTCCATCGGCCTGGCCATGGCCGGCATGCGACCGATCCCCGAGATCCAGTTCGAGGGCTTCATGGGCCCCGCCTACGACCAGCTCGTCAACCACGCCGCCCGTTTCCGCAACCGCACTCGCGGCGAGATCCCCATCCCTCTCACCGTCCGCGTCCCGTGGGGCGGCGGCATCCACGCGCCCGAGTTCCACTCCGACTCCCCCGAGGCGATCTACATCCACTCGCCCGGCATCAAGGTCGTCTGCCCCGCCACGCCCTTCGACGCCAAGGGCCTGCTCATCTCCGCCATCCGCGACCCCGACCCGGTCATCTTCTTCGAGCCCAAGCGCGTCTACCGCTCCTTCCGCGAGGAAGTGCCCGAGGATGAGTACACCATCCCGATCGGCAAGGCCAAGCTCGTGCAGGAGGGCACCGACCTGACGATCATCACCTGGGGCGCGCAGCTGTTCCAGTGCCTCGAGGCCCTCGACAGGCTCCCGGAGGATGTCAGCGTCGAGCTCATCGACCTCCGCACGCTCAACCCGCTCGACTACGACGCGATCGCCCAGAGCGTCGAGAAGACCGGCCGCGCCGTCATCGTGCAGGAGGCCTGCAAGCTCTGCTCGCTCGGCTCGGAGATCTCCAGCATCATCCAGGAGCGCTGCTTCCTGAGCCTCAAGGCCCCGGTCCAGCGTGTCGCGGGCTTCGACATCCCGATGCCCTACGCCAAGCTCGAGCTCGAGTACCTGCCCGATGCCAGGCGCATCGCCGAGGCCGTGGGGCAGTGCCTCGCGTATTGACGCCCGCGGTACGGCGATGTCTCAGCAGCCTCCGGCGAACCAGGCGTTGATGAAGTCGAAGATGTTCCCGCTCGTCAGCGTGCCGCTCACGCCGTCGCCGCCGACGTTCGCATAGGGGCTGCCCGCAAACCAGGCGTTGAGAAAGTCGAAGATGTCCTGCGTGCTCACCGTGCCGTTCTTGTTGAAATCCGCGTGACAGCAGGGGCTGGTCGCGTTGTCCGCGGCGTTGCACGGTCCGGACGAGCCGACGAACGCGGCCCCCGCGGTGCCCGAAGGCTGGCAGTCCGCCTGGGCGACGTTTGTGCTGCACGTCGCTCCGCGGCAGCACAGTCCGGGAGAAACGAGTACCAGCGACTCCTGGTACGACCCGTTCAAGTATGGACCCGAGGACGATCGGTGCTTGGAGATGGTCAGGGTGTACGTGCCCGCCGGCAGCACCCCGGACACCACACCGGTGCTGAAAACGTACAGGCCGCTCGCGGAGGAGTTGAGCTGCGTGTGATCCGCATCGGTGCCCCCGGTGACCGAGCTCGTGAACGTGTACGAGGTCGGGCCGTCGAGAATGAACGTCGCCGTGAGCGACGAGGTGGCGGAGATGCCGGCTCCGGCGCTGGAAGAGCAGTTCTGGTAGAAATACTCAAGCTCGGCGTCGGCGTGCAGGTTGGCCGCGAAGGTGACCCCGCTGGGCCCGACCTGCGAGGTCTGGTCCGCGGAGGTACTGAAGCAAAGCGATTGACCAAAGGCGCTCATCCCCGGGCAGTTGTTCGGATTGGGAACACACATAGAGCCGTGGATCGTCTCCACCGTCCACGCTCCGAGCGCGGTCGTCGTGCTCGGGGTCGCGCCCATGGGAGCAACGCTTCGGGATGCGGATGTGAACACGGGATTGCCGAGCGCCGGGCTCGTGGTGGCGAGCGCCAGAGCAACCCAAGAAACGATGGACATGCCCATAAGTCCTCCCGGCAATCGAGGGCCCTCAAGTTTACACCAAGGCCGCGGTGATGAGATGAAAACGGGCGGTTGGGTCGCGGCCCTTGCGTTGCTCCAAGAGCAGTGCCCTTCACCGAACGCAATGTGAATACGATGCGCTCACGACCTCGCCTGCACACCATTGAGATCCCATGGCCGACACTCGCAGCACTCTCGATGACAAGACGCGTGAGTTCATCCGCGCTCAGCGGGTCTTCTTCGTCGCCACCGCGCCTCTCAAGGCCGATGGGCTGATCAATCTGTCTCCGAAGGGCCTCGACACGTTCGTGGTTCTGGACGAGAAGACCGTGGCCTATCTCGACATGACCGGGAGCGGGATCGAGACCGTGGCCCATCTCAAGGAGAACGGCCGGATCGTCGTCATGTTCTGCGCGTTTGAAGGGCCGCCGAACATCCTGCGCCTGCAAGGTCGCGGCGAGGTGGTTGAGCCGGCGCATCCCGACTTTGCCGCGCTCGTGGCCAGGTTTCCGCCGCGCCCGGCGGGCGTGGTCGGCGTGCGGTCGATCATCCGGATCCGCCTGCACCGCGTCTCGGACACCTGCGGCTTCGCCGTGCCGCTCATGGAGTTCAAGGGGGAGCGCACGCGCCTGGATGAGTGGTGCGCCAGGCAGGGCCCGGAGGGCGTCCGCGAGTATCAGCAGAAGAAGAACCGGCGGAGCCTCGAGGGCCTGCCGGGCCTCGCCCTCAACGCCGGCGAGTATGATCGGCCCTGACCCTCGGGAGGATGAGCGCGGATGACACGCGATGCGGACAAGCACGGACGCATCGCACGGGCCGGCCTGTTCGCGCTGCTCTGGTTTACGGCGGCGTACTACTTCCTCGGCGACCTGGGCAAGTGGATGGACGACTGGAGCGTCCATGCCCGCGATGCCGTGTCCGGCCGGACCCACTGGGACAAGCTGCTCGCCCTGGACCCGCTGCACGCCGGATTCTGGCGGCCGCTGCATATCCACGCGGCCATCGCGCTGCAGACGGCCTTCTGGAGACACGACTGGGCCACGCACCTGGTGCTCGCGGCGGTGCACGGGATAAACGCCTGGATGCTCTGGCGAGTGCTCGGCAGGCTGTGCACGAGCAAGCAGGCGCCCGCGCTCGGCGCGCTGTTCTTCCTCGTGTATCCCGGCGGACACGAGGCGATCTACTGGAACTCGACGATCGGCACGACCGTCGGCGTCTGGTGGCTGCTCGCCTGCGTGCTCGCCGTGCAGCGGCACGCCGCGGGCGAGATCGGCTGGCGCGGCCTCCTGCTCCGCGCCCCGCTCCTGCTGACGCTCGGATGGTGGTACGAGCAGGCCGCGGCGTGCGCACCCGTGATCGCCGCGGTGTATCTTGCGTGCGCGCCATCGACGATTCCCCTGAGAACGCGGCTCGTTCGCGCCGCCGCCCTCGCCGCCGCGGCGTTTCTCGCCGGGCTGGCCTACGCCCTGCTGTTGATCGCCACGATCAACCCCGCGGCCCGTGGCGGATCGCAATCGCTCATCCACGCCCGAGACTTCCTGCCGCAGATGCGTCTCATCGCCTCTCAGGCCTGGGATCATCTCACGCTCTCCGAGTTCGTGCGCGGCGCGCTCGCCGAGGGATGGCGCGCGATCAGGTCTCGCCGGTGGGAGTCTCTGGTCGTCGCGGCCGGCCTCGTCGGGGCGTTCGTCGCGTTCGGAAGCTGGTGGATGCGGGCGCGCGGGAACCGCACCGAGGTCGATGGATCTCCAACGGGGCGGGACATCGCCGCCCGTCGGGCCTGGGGCGTCGCGATGGGCGCCGGGATCGTTGCGGCCAGCATGGTCCCGGCCGTCGCCGTGCGCGACCAGTGGATCGCGCCACGTCTGGTCTACACGCCCGCCCTTGGACTTTTCATCGTGTTCGCCATCGGCGCCGATGCGCTCCTGGGCTCGGCCTGGGCACAGCGAGCCAGCTGGCCGGGCAGGGCCGTCCGGGGCGTGTCGCTCGCCGGGCTCATCGCCGGCACTCTGCTGGGCGCCGCGATGCTCATCGGCGTCCAATCGGTATGGCACACGCGGGCGGCGCTGGATCGCCGCATCGCCTCGGACCTGCGCAGGGTCGTTCCCTCGCCGCCGCCGGGCGCCGTGTTCGCGCCCGTTCAAGTCCGGGTTCGCCCGGTCTACACGGGATCGCATTCCTTCGATCTCATCGGCAGCGGCCCCCTGGAGTTTCACTGGAGCGCGCCGGCCTACATGCGATACGTCTACAAGCGGTCGGACGTCTTTTCGCTCGCGTTCCAATCCTGGCTGCCTCCCAGCCGGTGGCTCAAGGGCGCCGCTGGCGCGGTTGATTCGGGCGTGCTCGTCGAGGCGGGCACACTCTCCGACGCCGGCCTGCCCCCCGGCCCTTCGGGCACGCATCTCATCCCATGGGACCGCTTCGTTCCGATCCGCCTGCTCAAGCCCGGGCGCGTTGCCGTCGTCGATACGGTCCGCATCGAGAACGAGTCCGATCCGGCGCGCGACCGCACGATCGAGTTGCCACGCGTGGCCGTGGAATCGAGCGATCACTGGACGGCGGTTATCGCCGGATTGCCCGGGGCCGAGCCGATCCATCCCGATTGGCGGCTGGTCGGCGCGGATGGCCGATCGCCCACGGACCGCGACCTTGCCGTTCCCGTGTCGGCGGCTCGTTGCAGGTACACGGCCTACTGGATGCACCCGGTGGTGGGCGCTATCGCCGACCGGTCGGAGCTTCGGGCCACTCTCAAGCCGTCCGGCGAGCCGCGCACTCTCGCGATGCGAGCCGCGCTCGTGGACTACACGCGAGGCCTGAGCGATGGAGTGACGATCTCGGTCGAGCTTCACGCGGGGGATGCGACGAGCGTGCTCGTCACGGAGACGGTCACTCACGTGCGACTGGACAAGGAGCA
>DASZWV010000252.1:0-2928 GCA_035546115.1 Phycisphaerales bacterium | reverse complement strand
AAGAATACGCCACGCCGTCGGCATTATCCACTTACCAGGATTGAAGGCAAATTGACCCGGATGGTGCGCCTCTTGACATCGCCGCTCCGGGAGTGAATAATCGTCCAAAACGTTCACCATGCCAGCCACCCCCCGATTCCTGACCAGCCGTCAACTCGCCGACTCTCTCGGGGTCAGCGAGTCATCCGTGAAGCGATGGGTCGATGACGGGTCGATCGCGGCCGATCGCACCGCGGGTGGACACCGGCGGATCCCCCTGGCCGAAGCAATCGGGTACATCCGTCGGCAACGCGCGACCCTGAGCAAACCGCACCTGCTTCCGCTGGAGACAGCCCCACAGATTGGCGGCGTTGATGGGGCCGCGGCACAGAAACTCCTTGATGCGATGGTGTGCGACCGGTCCGCCGAGGCGCGCGCGATCATTTCCGGGCGTTACCTGGGAGGAGCGGGCATCGCGTCGATCGCCGACAACCTGATCAGGCCGGTGCTCCATGAACTGGGCGATCTCTGGCATCACGGACCGGAGGGCATTCTGCTCGAGCACCGCGCCGTGGACACCTGCGTGCACGCGCTCACGGAGATCGGTTCGTGGCTTCCGAGCGTGCCCGACTCCGCACCCGCGGCGGTGACGGCCGGCGGACCGGGCGACCCGTACCTGCTTCCCCCGATGCTGGCGAGCCTGGTGCTCCGTGAGTGCGGGATCCGTGCTCACAATCTCGGCCCTTCGACGCCACTGGAGACCGTCGGCCTCGCGATGTCGAAATACGGCGCACGCCTGTGCACCATCAGCATCAGCTCTCCGCCGGGGCCGCGCTCCGAAGCGACGTGGCTCGCCCTTGAGCAGGCCGTCGCTGACATGGGCGGGCGGATTCTCATGGGAGGGCGCAGCTGCGCGGCGCTGCCCGAGAAGGTCCGAGAGCGTGTGCGGGCGCGCGACTCGATGACCGAACTCGCGGCATACGCCACCGGATGGCTCGAGGGCGTTGTGCGTGCGAAGCCTCGGAAGGAGCGCCGGTCGTGAGCACAATCAACAACGGCCCGCCATCGGCCCCGCTCCCGGTCGCCGACTGGCACGCCCTCGACGAGCGCCGCATCCGGCCCGCCCATGTCATACCGATCCTTTCCGTGCATGCGCTGTGCCTCGGCGTGATCTGGACCGGTTGGAGTTGGACGGCCGTGGCCGTCGCCGTCGTGCTCTATGTCATTCGGATGTTCGTGATTACCGCGTTCTACCACCGCTATTTCTCGCACAGAACGTTCAGGACGCACTGGTCGGTGCAGTTCATCGCGGCTTGCATCGGCGTGAGCGCGGCCCAGCGGGGGCCGCTCTGGTGGGCCGCGCATCACCGCGAACATCATCGGCACTCGGACGAAGAGCCGGACTTGCACTCGCCGTGGTGGAGGGGCGTGCTCTGCAGCCACACGGGGTGGTTCCTGACCCAGAAGGGACAAGCGACCAACTGGAAGGCGATCCCGGACTGGACGCACCGGCGCGAGCTCCTGTGGGTTGAGCGGAACCACGTGATCGGCCCGTTCGTACTCGTCGCGGCGCTTGCCGCGCTCGGGTGGGCGCTCTCCATCCTCGCTCCCGCGCTCGGCGCCGGGCCGGCCCAGCTTGTGGTGTGGGGATTCGGGATCTCGACCACGGCCCTGTACCATGCCACATTTACCATCAACTCGCTCGCGCACACCATCGGTTCCCGACGCTTCCGGACGGGTGACGACAGCCGCAACAACTGGTTCCTGGCGCTGCTGACCCTCGGCGAGGGCTGGCACAACAACCACCATTTTCATCCCGGTTCGGCGCGCCAGGGCTTCTATTGGTGGGAGTACGACCCCGCGTACTGGATCCTCCGGGTCATGTCGTGGGCGGGGCTGGTATGGGATCTGCGCCCGGTCCCGGCGTGGGTGTACGAGCGCGCGGAGAAGCATCCACGCTCGGGCGTGCGGGGTGCGTCGTGAGGGTGGGCGTTGTGGGATCGGGTATCAGCGGCCTGACCTGCGCCTACCTGCTGGCGGACAGCCACGACGTCACACTGTTCGAGCGGGAGGATCGGCTCGGAGGGCATACGAACACGGTCGATGTTCAGCACGAAGGCCGCTCCCTTCCCGTGGACACGGGCTTCATCGTGTTCAATGAGCGCAACTACCCGAACTTCTGCGAGCTGCTCGCTCGGCTGGGCGTGGGCTCCCGTCCCACCACGATGTCCTTCAGCGTTCGTGACGACGCCCACGGCTTCGAGTACGGCGGGAACTCCCTTTCCGGAAGGGTGGGACCAGCGGCAAACCTGCTCCGCCCCCGGTGGTGGAGCGTGGTGCGCGGTGTGGCCGGGCTGGGGTCGGCGGGCAAGGCGGCTCTCGAAGAGCTGCCCGGCGACGCCACGATCGCCGATCTGTGCTCCTCGGGACGATTCTCGCAGGCTTTTCTCGATGGCTACCTGATCCCGATGGCCGCGGCGATCTGGTCGGCGCCGCGCAACAGGTTGGGGAAGTTCCCCGCGAAGTTCTTCCTGAGCTTCTTCGACAATCACGGGATGCTCGACCTTCGCGCACGCCCGCGGTGGCGAACCGTCTTGGGAGGCTCGCGGACGTACATCGAGGCCATGCGTGGCGTCCTGGGAGACCGCGTCCAATCGGGTCGCCCCGTTCGGTCGGTCCGCAGGCGGCCGGAAGGTGTCCATGTTCAGACCGCGGGCGGCGACGAGCGTTTCGACCAGGTCATTCTCGCGACCCACGCCGACGAGGCCCTCGCGATCCTGTCCGACGCGACCCCGGCGGAGCGCGACGTGCTGTCCGACATGCCGTACCAGCCCAACGACGTCGTGCTGCACACCGACGCCGCGCTCCTGCCACGGCGCAGGCGCTGCTGGGCGGCATGGAACTTCCTCGCAACGGACGATCCGGGAAGTCCGGCCGTCGTCACGTACA
>DASZWV010000251.1:0-14856 GCA_035546115.1 Phycisphaerales bacterium | reverse complement strand
AACGGGAAGCCGCGGTATGTGTCGGTGATGCCCAACGCCGGGCTGCCGGTGCTGGTGAATGGGAAGACGGAGTATCCGCTGACGCCGGGGCCGTTTGTCGAGGCGATGCTGAAGTACATCGAGGGGGATGGGGTGCGGATCGTGGGCGGGTGCTGCGGGACGACGCCGGAGCACATCGCGGAGCTGGCGAAGGCGGTTGAGGGGGCTGCGAAGAAGAGCGCCACGCGGAGCGTGGCGGTGGCCACGCCCCAGGCACCAAAGGCCGCGGTGACGTCGCTGTATGCGCCGGTGGAGTATCGCCAGGACAACTCGTTCCTGATCGTCGGCGAGCGGATGAACGCCTCGGGGAGCAAGAAGTTCAAGCAGCTTCTGGAGGCGGAGGACTGGGATGGGATCGTGTCGCTGGCGCGCGAGCAGGTGCGGCATGATGGGGCGCACGTGCTGGATCTGAACGTGGACTATGCGGGGCGCGACAATGCGCGGGACATGGCGGAGATCGTGAAGCGCGTGGTGCGGCAGGTGGATGCGCCGCTGATGCTGGACTCGACGCAGATCAAGACCATGGAGGCGGGGCTGCGGCACGCGCCGGGGAAGTGCATCATCAACTCGGCGAACTTCGAGGATGGGGAGCACAAGTTCGACGAGGTAATGCGGCTGGCGAAGACGTACGGCGCGGCGGTGGTGATCGGGTCGATCGATGAGGACAAGGAAGCGTCGATGGCCCGCACGGCGGAGCGCAAGCTGGCGATCGCGCAGCGGGCGTATCGGCGCGCGGTGGACAAGCACGGGCTGGACCCGGCGGACCTGATGTTCGATCCGCTGGTGCTGCCGGTCTCGACGGGGATGGAGAGCGACCGGCGGTCTGGGCTTGAGACGGTGGAGGGCGTGCGGCGGATCGCGGCGGCGATGCCGGAGTCTCAGACGACGGTGGGGCTGAGCAACGTGAGCTTCGGCCTGAAGCCGGCGGCGCGGATCGTGCTCAACAGCGTGTTCCTGCATGAGCTGCGGGCGGCTGGGCTGACGAGCGCGATCGTGCACATGAGCAAGATCCTGCCGGAGAACAAGATTCCCAAGGAGCAGTGGGCGGCGGCGCTCGATCTGGTGTACGACCGGCGGCGCGAGGGGTTTGATCCGCTCGCGGCGTTCGTGGAGCTGTTCAAGGATGCGACGGCGAGCGACGGGGCTGCGAAGAAGGATGCGGGGCCTCGGACGGTTGAGGAGCGGCTTCGGGCGCACATCATCGATGGGGAGAAGCAGGGGCTGATCGAGGCGCTGGAGGAGGCACGGCAGAGCTACTCGCCGCTGGCGATCATCAACGACCATCTGCTGGATGGGATGAAGACCGTCGGCGAGCTGTTCGGCTCCGGACAGATGCAGTTGCCGTTCGTGCTGCAGAGCGCGGAGGTCATGAAGATGGCCGTGGCGCACCTCGAGAAGTACATGGAGAAGGTGGAGGGGCAGACGAAGGGAAAGATCGTGCTCGCGACGGTGAAGGGGGATGTGCACGACATCGGCAAGAACCTCGTGGACATCATCCTGAGCAACAACGGGTACACGGTGTACAACATCGGGATCAAGCAGCCGATCGCGGCGATCGTGGAGAAGTGGAAGGAGACCAAGGCCGACGCGATCGGCATGTCGGGGCTGCTGGTCAAGAGCGTGAACGTGATGGAGGAGAACCTGAACGAGATGAACGCGCTGGGGCTCAGTGTCCCGGTGCTGTTGGGCGGGGCCGCGCTGACGCGCCACTATTGCGAGGGAACGCTGCGGAACGTGTACAAGGGGGAGGGGGGAGTGTTCTACGGGCGTGATGCGTTCGAGGGGCTGTCGACGATGGACCGGATCGTCGCGGATGAGACGGAGGTGTTGGAGCGGGAGATCGAGGATCGGCTGGGGAAGCGGACGAGGGCGGAGGAGACGATCGCGCGATCGCGGGCGGAATCCGGGCGGCGGGCGGAGGCGTTCGAGGCATCGAAGCAGGGGGGCGCGGCGGTGATGGAACCACCGTCTTCGCGTGAGCGGGTGCGCTCGGATGTGCCGGTGTTGAACGCCAAGGACATTCCGCAGCCGCCGTTCTGGGGCTCGCGCGTGGTCGAGGGGCTGGACCTCAACCAGGTCTACTCGTTCATCAATCCGATCGCGCTGTTCCGCGGCCAGTGGCAGATGAAGAAGGGGGCGATGAGCGATGCGGAGTACGAGGCGCTGATCGCGGACAAGATCACGCCGATCTTCGAGTCGCTGAAGGCCAAGTGCCGCGATGAAGGGATCCTGCGTCCGGCGGTGGTGTACGGGTATTTCCCGTGCAACTCGGAGGGGGATGATCTGATCGTCTACGACGCGAAGGACCACTCGCGCGAGATCGAGCGGTTCCGGTTCCCTCGGCAGGCGGATAAGCGGCGGCTGTGCATCAGCGACTTCTTCCTGCCGGCGGAGTCCGGGAAGCGGGATGTGCTCGCGCTGCACTGCGTGACGATGGGGCCGAGGGCGAGCGAGGCGGCTCGTGCGCTGTTCGCGAAGAACGACTACACGAACTACCTCTACCTGCACGGGCTCGGCGTGGAGACGGCCGAGGCCCTCGCGGAGTTCTGGCACAAGCGGATCCGGCAGGAACTGGGGATTGCGGGGGAGGATTCGCCGCGGATCAAGGAGTTGTTTACGCAGCACTATCGCGGGAGCCGGTACAGCTTCGGATATCCGGCGTGCCCGGACATGAGCGACCAGGAGAAGCTGTGGAAGCTGATCGATCCGACGCGGATCGGGTGCGTGCTGACGGAGAACTGGCAGATCGATCCGGAGCAGAGCACCAGCGCGATCATCGTGCACCATCCGGAGGCGAAGTACTTCAACGTGTAGGCGCGGGCGTGGCCTGGGGAGCGCGTGGGAGGGTGCTCAGGGGCGATGGGAGCTTGTCGGGCGGGTACGAGCGATAGATCGGACCGGTCTTGAGGATGAGCCTGTCGCCGGACCAGCCGATGTCGATCGTCTCGAGGGGGCTGCTCGCGAGCGAGCCGATCCTGAGCGTGCAGACCTGGCGGAAGTTCTCGGGCGCGGTGAGCGAGACCTCGCCGGCGGGCGGCGCGGGGGAGTTGGGACCCTTCCGGAGGGATTCGCCGGTGAGGTACATCACGAGCGCATCGACGTCGCCCTGTTCGCGATCGGAGAGTGCCCCATCCTTGCCGGAGGGCATGAGCTGGACCCACTTGCCGGTGGAGCGGCGAAAGCTGCGCACCTCGGGGGCGTCCGAGGCTTCGCTCTCGAGCTTGAAGCTGAGCACGCCGATGTTTGAAGGGCTCTCTCGCATCGGATACGGCCAGACATAGGTGGCGGGGTCCGAGGAAAACGTGAGGGGCTTTGCGTCGAGCACGACCTCGCGAACATCGCCGATTCGGGCGTAGACGAGGCCGGGGCCGGCGGCGCCGCCGACGGTCAGCGTGAGGGAGTCGGTGGTGATGCGAGGCTCGGTCGCGCCGGGGTCGATGACCCGGCGATCGGCCTCGATGATGATCGTCGCGGTTGGGCTGGCGAGCGTGGCCGCGGCGGCGGAAGTGTCGAGAAAGTCGGTGATCTCGGTGTGACCGAGGTCGCTGAGGAGATGTTTGACAGCCGCGGGATCGGCCGGAGCGGCGACGGGCTCGCGGAGATACCACTTGCCTTCCTGGCGGGCGAGGGAAAGGGTGTGGTTGGAGTTGGTCAGCTTGATGCGGGAGGCGTCGGCCGTGATTCCGGAGAGGGGAAATCGGTCGCGCCAGCCCTTGGGGCCGGGATCGGTGAAGACGCGGATGAGATCTTCACGGACCACGGCTTGGCGGGCGGGCTGTTTGCGGAAGGCTTCGAGGCGGACCAGACCGGTGCCGGCGAGCGTGCGGTCTGAGAGGAGCCAGGTGGCGGTGGCATCGGGGAAGACGAGATCGACGCGGGTGGAGCGATCACCGACTGTGGCGTCCGCGGCGGGGACGGCGACGGCCTTGGCCTCGGAGAGGATGCGGATCAGGCCCTGCACCTTGGCGGATTCCAGGGGCCATGGTGGGGGGGCCTTGTCTCCGGATGCGGGTTCGATGCGGAGTTGCCACTCGGCGTCGGCGCCGAGGAGGCCCTTGCCGGCGGGGGCCCGCTCGATGATCTGCTTCGGGCCGCCGGTGGTCTGCACGGTGATCTGGCGGACGTCGCCGGGGATGAAGTCCAGCAGGCGATCGCCGACGGGGACGGCGCCGCTGGGCGTTCCGGCGTTCTGGGGCACAAGAATCAGCAGGATGGCCGCGACGCCCAGTGCGATGGCGACGACAAGCCAGCCGATGACGGCACGGGTGGACATGGGGCGAGTCTACGCGCGGGCGAAGGAGGATGTACGCTTGGGCATGACGAGCGGCGGCAAGCCTGTGATCGGAATCGCGCCTGACGTGGTTGAGCCGAAGCCGGGGAGCGTGCGGGCGGTCTGTCCGCTGGCGTACGCGGAGGCGGTGAGCAGGGCGGGCGGATGGCCGGTGGTGCTGCCGCCGATCGTGGAGTTGATCCCGGAGCATCTGGAGCGGTGCGATGGGTTCGTGCTGACGGGCGGGGATGATCCGCGGATGGAAGCGTTCGGTGGAAAGACGCATCCGAAGGCGACGCCGGTGCATCCGTTGCGGCAGGCGTTCGACACCGCGCTGCTGCGGGCGCTGATGGAGGACCGCGAAACGCCGACGCTCGGCGTGTGCCTGGGGATGCAGATGATGGCGCTGGTGGCCGGGGGATCGATGGAGCAGCACCTGCCGGAAACGTTGGCGACCGCGGATCGTCACTGGGGGAACGCGAAGCACCCGGTCCGGCTCGGGGAGATTTCGGGGACGGTGACGAGCCATCACCGGCAGGCGGTGCGCGATGCGGGGTCGCTCCGGGTCGCGGCGGTGAGCGAGGATGGGGTGGTGGAGGCGATCGAGCGGCCGGATGGACCGTTCTTTCTGGGCGTGCAGTGGCATCCCGAGAGGACGGAGGACCCGGCGCTCGGGCCGGGGATTTTCGAGCGGTTCGTGCGGGCGTGCGCGGGGCGGCGTTCGTCGTGATTTGGGAGATGGGATCGGGGGGAGTATCCTCTTCTCCCGACGCGAGTTCACGCCGCATGACCACGACCCTGAACACCGCCACGACCGAGTTTGAGAAGAAGGACCGGTGCGCCGACCTGGACCACCGGCCGCGGGTGCTGCTGGGGAAGATGGGGCTGGATGGGCACGATCGGGGCGTGAAGGTGATCGCGCGGGCGCTCCGGGATTCGGGCGTGCACGTGATCTATTCGGGGCTGTGGCAGACGCCGCGGAGTCTGGCGATTTCGGCGCGGGATGAGGACTGCGACGTCATCGCGGCGAGCATGATGAGCAACTCGCACCTGGTGCTCGGGCCGCGGCTGGTGAACGGGCTGAAGGAACTGGGGCGGCCGGACCTGCCGGTGTACATGGGGGGCATTCTGCCGCAGGAGGACATCGGGCCGCTGATCGAAGCGGGCGTGCAGAAGTGCTTCACGACGGGGACGGGTCTTCTGGACATCGTTGAGGCGGTTCGCGGGGCGACCAAGCCCAAGGGGCAGGTGGTGGAGAACGCGACGGCGGAATCGCAGCTCGCGAGGGACATCACCCTGCAGCACGCGGGGAGGCCGGTGCGGGCGAACGCGGCACGCAAGCGGCCGGCGCGGGTGATCGGCATCACGGGCTCGCCGGGGGCGGGCAAGAGCACGCTCGTGGCGCAGCTCGTGGGGGAGTACACGCGCCGGGCGAAGGACAAGCCCGAGATGGGGCGGTGCGCGGTGATCGCGTTCGACCCGATGAGCCCGATCACGGGCGGGGCGCTGCTGGGGGACCGGCTGCGGGTGGACTTCAATACGCTGGACCAGGCGGTGTTCTACCGGTCGCTGGCGATCAGCGGGGAGGACTACCACTCGCTGCCGGAGATCATCGAGCTGATCGGCGGGGTGGGTGGCGCGGCCGGCCCGTACAACACGCTGTTCATCGAGACGGTTGGGGCGGGTCAGAACGAGACCCGGATCCGCTCGTTCGTCGATCGGACCGCGGTGGTGCTTACGCCCGGCATGGGCGATGCTGTGCAGATGGACAAGGCGGGGATTCTCGAGATCGCGGATGTGTTCGTGTGCAACAAGGCGGACCATCCGGGTGAGAACGAACTGGTGCGCGACCTGAAGGATGTGGCGGGGCGGCGGCCGGTGATCGAGACGGTGGCGACGCGGGGGCAGGGCGTGCCGGAGTTGCTGGATGCGCTCGTCGAGTAGTCGGAGGGCGTAGGGGCCTGAAGGCGTAGAGTGTGCACGCCTTGACGCGAACGTGCCTTGCACCATGCCCGCTGCTGCTCCCCATCAAATGGCCTGCATGGAAGTCTGGGGCGGGAATCGCGCCATCGACAATGGCGTGGTCATGCCGGGGATGGATGCGTGGGTGTACAGCCGGCCGTTCGCGGGGGCGAGCGGGAGCGCGGAGGCCGGCGGGGACATTCACTACGTGTCGAGCTGCGCCTCGGGCCGGATCACGCGGCTGATCGTGGCGGATGTGAGCGGGCACGGGGCGCCGGTGGCCAAGGCGGCCGAGGCGCTGCGTCGGCTCATGCGGAAGCACTCGAACTCCATCGATCAGACGCGGATGGTGGAGGCGGTGAACCGGGAGTTCGGGGAGATCGGAGAGGATGCGATCGGCTCGGGAGGGGCGATGTTCGCGACGGCGGTGGTGGCGACGTACTTCTCGCCGACCGATGAGCTGGCTGTTTCCAACGCGGGGCACCCGCGGCCGATGCGCTACGACGCACGCGCGAGGGCGTGGTCTCGCGTCGAGAACGCCGAGCCGAAGGGCGCCGCGGGGCCGAGCAATCTGCCGCTGGGCGTGGTGGAGGAGGCGCGATATCCCAGCGCGGTGCTCCGGCTGCGGCCGGACGATCTCGTGCTGTTCTACACCGACTCGCTGGTCGAGGCAAAGGACGCCGAGGGGCGGCTGCTCGGGCACGAGGGGCTGCTCCGGCTGCTGGGAACGGTCGATGCGGCGCGGCCGGAGACGCTCGTGGGCGAGTTGCTCGAGCGGATCGCGGCGTTGAGCGGGACGGAGGCGTTCGACGACGATGTGACCGCGCTGCTGGTGCGGCGGAACGCGCTGAAGGTGACGCCCTCGCCGGGGCTGGCGGTGCTGTCGGGGCTGAGGATCCTGCGCGAGGCGGCGAGGTCGATGCTGCCGGGGGCGCTCCCGGCGTCGTGGCCGCAGTTCAGCGTGCGGTCGATCGGTGGGGCGTTCACGGAGCGGCTGAGCCGCCGTGGGCGGGGTGCGGCCCGCGACGACTCTCGTTAGCGCTTGGCGTTCCTGGCCTTCGCGGGCGTCTTGTCGGCCTTGCGGTCGGAGCGGTCCTTCTGGCGGCTCTCGTCGTACTGGACGTTCAGGCGCTTCTCCATGTTCTCGAGCGAGAAGGGGTTCTCGAGGTCGGTGCCGAGTTCCTTGCGGCGGACGCGCTGGACCCAGAGCGAGTTCTGTGCGCGGAACTTCTCGATCGTGGAGGGCTGGAGCGCCTTGATCCTGAAGACGCCGACGGAGAGGATCTTGTCGTCGGCGAACGAGAGCATCTTCTTGTCGTTGGGGACGGTCGCGGGATCGACCGTCGGATCCAGCCTGGAGGCGACCTCCATGGCCTTCGTGCGGAACGCCGCCGAGTCGAGGGACTGGTCGGGGGCGGCGGTCTGGGTCCTGTTGAAGAGAACTTCCTGAGTCTTCACGGGGCTCGGATCGGTGGCACCCGCGGGCGGCCTGGTGAGGGCGTCGAGGCCCGAGGCGATCGCGGTCTGGAGCAACTGGGACTCATCGGCCTTGAGCTTCTCGTAGGCGGCGAGCCTCTTGATGTTGCGGACGATGTCCGGGTGGACCTCGTCCATGGAGTCCGGGTTGGATTCCTTGCGGGCGTCGAGCACGACGAAGAAATAGGCGTTGCCGCTCGGGTCGCGCAGGGGTTCGGCGGACGGGATGCCGACCTGGAGGCCCAGGTCGTTGTTGCCCGCGATCTCCTTGACGCTGAAGAGCACGTCGGCGAACCCGACCTGGTTCGGGCCGTGGCGCATCGTGGAGGCGCCGATGCCCTCGAGGGAAGGAATATCGGCCTCGGTGATCCAGCTGGCGGACCGGACGACGACCTTCGGCGCGGGGATCGTCATCTTGTACAACTCGAGAAGGCGCTTGGCGACTTCCTCGCGGACCCTGGTCAGATCGACGCCCTCGTATCCGGCGGGGATGCGGTAGAACTCGCCGTCGCGCTCGAGCTTGCGGGTGGCGCGGAAGATCTCGTCGCGAACGACGGTCTCGGCCGCGGCGACGGCCTTCTCGGCCTGCTCCTCGCGGACCTGGTTCTCGAAGCGCTTGCGCTCATCGGCGGCGGTCTTGCCCTCGCCGACCTGGCCGTTGGGGTACTGCTTGAGGAAACGCTTCTCGGCCTCGATGTCGTCGACGACGACGGCGTCGGAGATGATCCGCTTGTTGATCTCGATCCAGGAGAGCTTGACGCGCGGGGGGAGCAGGTAGCCGATGCCATACTCCCCGCCGCCCTTGGGCGTGTCCTTGTACTTCTGGTAGTGGGCCTTGATCGCGGCCTCGTCGGGGTCGGGAATCCCGGCGATCTCGCGCTCGGCGGGGACCATGACGTAGTCGGCCCGGAAGGTGTCGAAGAGATCTCGTCCGTCGGATGCGAGACGGCGCTCTCCGTAGTGGAGCGTGCGGACGAACCCGCTCGTGAGCCGCTCGATTCCCCGGAGCTTGGCGAGGGCCTTGTAGAATCCCTCGGAGGTCAGGCCGGCTTCCTGGATGGCGCGGCTCTTGTTGGCCGAGAGCTGCATCTTCTCGAGCGTGAGGTAGGTGTCGTAGGAGTAGCGCATGTCGCGCGACGCCATGTAGGACGCGAGCGCCTGGGGCAGCTCGTCGAGGAAGTCGGTGCCGTCCTGCTCGCCGCCGATCAGGCCGGCCTGCTGGGCCTCACGAACGAGCAGGTACCAGTGGTCGAGATTCTCGATGCCGAAGGTCGCCTCGAGGACGCGATTGCCGCCGACGAGGGCGCACATCGCGTTGTAGTCGTGTCCGGCCTCGCGGAGATTGTCGTCGGTGACCTTGTGGGAGCCGATCTTGAACGCCGTGCCGCCGAAGATGCCGCGCCGGGAGAGATCGCTGAGCACGCCCTGGAGGAGGAAGGCGACCATGAGCAGGCAGCCGCCGACGACCAGGATGAGTGTGTTGTACTTGCGGAGCCACTTGAGCATGGGTGCGATCCGAGTGACGAAGTGATGGGGTGACGGGGCGACGGAGCTTGGGGGCGCGGGTCATCGACTCCGCGGCCTTGCCGCTTCGCAGCTCGACCACCGGGCTTATCGGTAGTACTCGATGATGAGGTTCGGATTCACGTCGAAGGGGATCTGGTCCGAGGTGGGCAGGGCGACGATCTTGACCGTCAGCTCGCCGGGGTTCAGATCGATCCATCCCGGAATCTCGTGTCCGGAGATCGACTCCATGTTCTCGCGCACGAGCTTGTGGAGCTTGGTCTTGAGGGTGATCGTGTCGCCGACGCTCACGGTGAAGCTCGGGCGGTCGGTCTTGCGGCCGTTCACGAGGACGTGGCCGTGGGCGACGATCTGGCGGGCGGCCCAGATCGTGCGGGCGAGGCCCGCGCGACGGATCACGTTGTCGAGGCGGCGCTCGAGGAGGCGCAGGAGCGACTCGCCGGTGTTGCCGGGCTGGCGCGAGGCCTCGTCGATGTAGCGGCGGAACTGCCGTTCCAGGACGTGGTAGTGGTGGCGCAGCTTCTGCTTTTCGTTCAGACGAACGCCGAAGTCGCGCAGGCGGCGCCCGCGATACCCGTGCATGCCGGGGGGCGTGAGCGTGCGCTTGGATGTGTGCTTTGGAATGTCCTCGATCGGCGTGCCGATGCGACGAGACAACTTGAGCTTGGGTCCGGTGTACCGGGCCATGAGCGAAACTCCTTCCGTCGTGCGGCCGCGTGCCCCATCCCTGAAACCGGGGCGACAGATGGCCGACGTGCCCACCGATTGGTGAGCGACCTGCGCCGGAGAACCGTGACTACGGGCCGGCAAGTGCGAGATCCGGGCATCAACAAGATGTCAGGGGCGGGAGTAAAGGCAGGGTCTTGGTCGGTGTCAAGGAGGCGGGCAATGGAAAACGTCCTCGCCTCCCGAGGGAGAACGAGGACGTGTGAGAGCGAGAACTCCCGAAATCACTCAGTGGATACAGGCGGAGGTGGCGGGGCCGCTGTAGCACTGGGTGAAGGCGGTGTAGTCGGCCTGATCGGTGGTCATGCTGTGGTCGAAGTCGCCGTGCCCCGCGAGCCAGTCGCTGGTGAACTGGACCAGATCGGCGCCGTTGACCAGTCCGTCCTGGTTCCAGTCGCAGGGGCAGGCGCCGTTGCAGAGCGCGGAGGGAGAGCAGGACTGGCCTGCCGTGAAGACCTCGCCGGCGGCGGTGCAGCCGACGTTGTAGGCGGTCTCGCACCAGACGCCGCGGGTGGCGGAGCCGGCGCGGCAGCAGGATCCGAGCACGGGTGTCGGGCAGGTGGTGGAGCAGGTGCTGCCGTCGCCGCGGTAGTCGGCGTGGGAGGCGAGGCAGTTGATGCTGGTGGTGGTGAAGCAGTAGTCGACGCGGCAGCAGGCGCCGAGGACCGCGCCGGTGCAGGGCGATGGATCACAGGCCGCGGTGGGTGTGAAGGTGCCGATGGTGCAGTCGGCCGCGATGCGAGAGACGCACTGCGCGGCGCCGTTGACTCCCAGGATGCAGCAGGCGCCGAGAATGGTCTCGGGAGGTGCGCAGAGATTGACGGTGCATGCGGAGCCGTCGCCGTGATAGACGCCGTCGTTGCTGGTGCAGTTGATCTCGGGAATGACGATGCAGACCAGCGGGTCTTCTCCCCAGTTGACGGGGCCGGCGGTGTCGATGGGGCCGAGCGTCTTGGTGCAGATCGGCAGGCAGTTTCCATTGGCCCCGCGCTGCGTCGGGCCGCGGGAGTTGCGGGATTGTCTGTTGACCCACATAAAGCACGGAATCGCGGGGCCGCCACCCGAGGAGTAGGACGGCACGGTGACGATGCTTCGGAGGATGCAGCACGCGCCGCGCGGCGGCTCGCAGGGGTTGGTCGGCTGGCAGGTGGTGTTGTCTCCCTTGTAGGACCCGCCCGTCGCGGCGCAGTGCGTCGGCGAATCGATGGCGCAGGTGAGATTGGGAATGCAGCACACTCCGTTGGCGCCGAGCGAGACGGAGGCGGATGCGAACAGTGCGGCACAACACATCGCGGCGGAACAACCGAACGAGGCAGAGAACCTGGTACCCATAGAACCTTCCCCTTGTGGCTGAGGCGAACTGAAGGCACGGGCTGGCCGTCGATGGAAATCCACCGAACATGCGGCACGCCCGCGGCGCACGAGCGGCCTTGGCTCGGCGACAATCACTTGAGCATGACGAGGTGGAGTTGGATTACCTAGATGAAAAGGGGGAATGCGGATGATTTTGTGGCGGACCAGTCGCCCGATCCTGGGATGTGTTTCCGCGCCGGGAACTGTTTGCCCAAGTCTGGGGGGCTACGGTCGCGCACCCTTCTGTTCCGGTTGAGGGCTCCGCACGAGTCTCAGAGCAGTAATCACATTCGCGGAGACAAGTCGGACAGCCATGGTTCGAGTCGGAGCGAACGGAGCCTCGCGCCGTCGGGTGCCGTTGCGGTGTGGCGGTTACTTGCCCTCAAACCAGTTGGTTGCCCAGCGAACATCGACCTTGAGGGGCACGCTGAGTTGCATGGCGTGCTCCATGATCTCGCAGATCTGGCGGGCGGCCTCCGGGGCTTGGGGCTCGGGGCACTCAAAGACCAGTTCGTCGTGGATCTGCAGGAGCATGCGGGCGGGAAGTGGCGAGGTGACGGGGTGACGATTTGACGGCGTGCAAAGCGTGTGCAGCTCGACCATCGCAAGCTTGATCAGGTCGGCGGCGGAGCCCTGGACGACCGAGTTGATGGCCGTTCGCTCGGCGAAGGAGCGGCGGGCGGGGATGCTGCTGGTGATGTCGGGGATGGGGCGGCGGCGGCCGAGCATGGTCTGGACGTAGCCGAAGCGCGAGGCGTGGTCGATGCACTCCTGGAGGAAGGTGGTGATGCCGGCGAAGCGCTTTTTGTAGCCGGTGATGATCTCGTCGGCGGCGGTGTTGGAGATGCCGAGGCGGCGGGCCAGGCCGAAGGCGGTGATGCCGTAGACGATGCCGAAGTTGACCATCTTGGCCCCGTTGCGCTGCTCGCGGGTGACCTGTTCGAGGGGGACGCCGTGGATCTGGGCGGCGACGGCGGTGTGGATGTCCTGGCCCTCGTGGAAGGCCTGGATCAGCGCGGGATCGCGGGAGAGGTGGGCGAGAAGGCGGAGCTCGATCTGCGAATAGTCGGCGGAGATGAGGACGTTGCCCTTGTCGGCGATGAAGGCGCGGCGGATTTCGCGGCCGATGTCGGTGCGGATGGGGATGTTCTGCAGGTTGGGGTCGCTGGAGGCGAGGCGACCGGTCACGGCGACGGTCTGGCTGAACGAGGAGTGGATGCGGCCGCCGCCGAGGGAGCCCTCGGGGTAGATCTCCTTGGCGAGGGCTTCGAGGTAGGTGTTCACGAGCTTGGTGAGCTCGCGGTGCTCGACGATGAGGCGCGGGATGGGGTTGGTAATCGTCGGGTCTTCGGCGAGTTTCTCGAGGACCTCGGCATCGGTGGAGTGGCCGGTCTTGATGCGCTTGATGGGCTTGAGGCCGAAGCCGGGGCCGCCTTGCTCTTCGGTGGCGTCGGGCTTGTTGAAGAGGACTGCCGCGAGCTGGCGTGGGGAGTCCGGGTTGAACGGTCTGTGGAGATGGTCTTCCGTGTAGTTGACGATCTCGGTGCGGAGCTCGTCGATGCGCTTCTGCAGGCGCGTGCGCTGGTGGTCGAGCTCGGCCTTGTCCACGCGGATGCCGTTCCACTCGAGCTCTGCGAGGACCTCGACCAGGGGCATCTCGACGCGGGTGAAGAGATCCCACAGTTGCATGGCGTGCAGTTGCGGGAGCATCTTGTCGCGGAGCTGGAGCGCGACGTCGGCATCTTCCGCGGCGTACTGGGTCGCCTGGTCGAGCGGGACGCAGTCGAAGGTGCGCTGCTCCTTGCCGCTCCCGATGAGGTCCTTGATGGAGATGTTCGTTCGGCCGAGGAGGGCCAGAGCGAGGGAGTCGAGGCCGTGGGAGGAGCGGTCGGCGTCGATGAGGAACGAGGCGACCATGGAGTCAAAGACGGTCGCCTGGGGGAGTGACGAGGTGACGGAGGAACTGAGCGGAGCAGTGGGGGAGGAACTGGGAGTGAAGAAGCCGCCGAGGCGGATGCCCGCCGTGCGGAGCACGAGCATGTCGAACTTGAGGTTGTGGCCGCACTTGGGCTTGGCGGGGTCTTCGAGGATGGGCTTGAGGGCTGCGACGACGGTGGCCTCATCCAGGTGGTCCTTGGGGGTGGGCGAGCGGACCGGGATGTAGACGCCGGTGCCGGCTTTGGCGCTCAGGCAGATTCCGCAGAGTGCATCGCGAAGCGGGGCGAGGCCGCGGGTTTCTGTGTCGATGGCGAAACACTCGGCCTCGCGGAGCTCGGCGATGAGGTCCCTGAGTTCCTTCGGCGAGGTGATGCAGCGGTATTCGCCGGATTGGGGCTTGATGAGCTCGACGGCGGTGGTGGCGAGACCGGGTTGGTCGAACAGGCCGCCGAAGCCTCCCGGCGGCTCGGCGGCCGGTCGCTTGGGCTTGGGTGGGGGTGGCGGAGTTGCGGCGCCGGGGCCCATTTGGGCGGCGCGGCCGGGGGGCGAGGCCGGCGTGGTGGACCCAGAGCGGTCCGCCACGCCACCCGTGGAGGTCGGCTCGCCGAGAAGGGCCTTGACTTCGTCCTGGTAGCGGTTGAAACCGAGCGTCTTCAGGATGGGGATCAGCTCGGCGAGCTTGATCTTGCCAGCCGCGGCGGATTCGAGGTTGAAATCGATGGGGACGTCGTGGCGGAGGGTGACGAGCTGGCGCGAAAGCGGGAGCTTCGCGGCGGCGGCGCGGATGTTCTCGAGGCGTTTGCCGGAGAGTTTGGGCTTCGGCTTGGCGGCCTCGGCGAGGACGGCGTCGAGCGAGCCGTACTCGGCGATGAGCTGGGCGGCGGTCTTGGGGCCGACGCCCTCGACGCCGGGGACGTTGTCGACGTTGTCGCCCATGAGGGCGAGGTAGTCGACGATCTGGGCGGGCGTGAGGTTGTCCTCGGACTTGAGGGTCTCGGCGGTGATCAGCTCGTCCTTGTGGACGTCGTAGAGCTCGACGAGGTCGTTGGCGAGGAGCTGCTTGAGGTCCTTGTCCTTGGAGACGATGCGGATGCGCAGATCGGGGTGCTGCTTGCGCAGCTGGGTGATGAGCGTGGCGATGACGTCGTCGGCCTCGAAGCCCTCGGCGCCGATGATGGGGACGCCGAGGGCCTTGAGCGTATCGAGCATGCGATCGACCTGCGGCCCGAGGTCGGGCGGCGGCGGCGGGCGATGGGCCTTGTAGTCGGGGTAGAGCTGGGAGCGAAACGTGCCGCGGTCGCCGGAGACGTCGAGCGTGACGGCGATGTAGTCGGGCTTTCCGCCCATCTTGCTCGGGCCGGTGGCGGCGGTGGTCGCGGCGCCGGTGGAAGTGTTGAAGGAATCGCCGCCGCGGAGCAGCTTGAGGAGCATGCCGATGAACCCGAAGGACATGTTCGTCGGCTCTTTGGTCACCGGCGAGGACATGGGCGTTCGGATGGCGTGGTAGGCGCGAAAGAACTGGGCGTAGCCGTCGATGAGGTAGAGGGTGGGCATGGGGCCAGATGGCA
>DASZWV010000250.1:0-2610 GCA_035546115.1 Phycisphaerales bacterium | reverse complement strand
GCGATCTGGCCGATGACCGCTCGCTCGGCGAGCCAGTCGCCGATGCGGACTTCCGCGATCGTGCGCCGCGCGCGCTGCGATGGGTTGGGAAGGCTGCTCCGCTGACGGGTCGCATCGTCGGGAGCGGCGATGGACTGGTCTGCCCCGATGGTCGCCGCGAGCGCCGAGAGCGGCTGGACGAGCAACAGGTCGGGCTGCGCGCCGGAATCGATCGGCGCCGCGCCACCCACCGCGGGAACGACCCCGCGCGTCGCGGATGCCGCCGCGGGAACATCGGCGAAGTTCACGAGCAGGATGCTTGGAAAGGTGAGCCCCGATCGCGGGTCGAACGCGGCCGCATCGTCGAGAATCACCGCGCCGGCCGAGGGCTGTTGCTGCAGCCACGCCTGCGCGATGAGCGTGCGGCGCGGCGCCTCGGGGGCTTCGAGCACATCCTGGATGAACGCACGAGCCACCGATGAGTCTCCCGGCCAGATCGGCAGCGAGACCCCATCGCCCATGTCCACCACGCTCGCCAGCCGCAGACGAACGCTTCGCGCTGTTTCCGGATCGAGCGACTCGATCGCGGCCGCGGCGTCGCGGGTTCTTCGCTCCGCGAGCGGAGCGAGGACTGGATCGTGCAGATCGGGCGTGATCGGCTTGGCAAGCTCGGCCCGCCATGAGAGAAACGGATCGTTCGCAAGGATCGAGATCGCATCCCCCGCGGCGGCCGTCTCGGCGTGCGGAACGGGCTCGGTGTTTCCCGCGAGCTCGTCGGTCATCGGGAAGTGGCGCCCCTCGATCGCGATGTAGCTCGCCGAAACGCCCGGGGGCACTTCGAACACCGCCACCCACTCGGAGCCGACCGGAATCGGCGATGGAATCGACTTGTCGCCCACGAGCGCGACGCGATATTGAGGCCGCGGCCCAAACCACTCGGCCACTTGCCGGGCCGTCGCATCATCGCCGGCAGGCCCGGTCGCGACGCCGGCGGGATAGACGAGGTAGATCTGGGCCCGGGGACGCGCCTCCCCCACTCCCACGATCACGAACTTGTCTCGCAGGGCCCGCGGGGACGGCTTGAACGCCACCGCCATCCGCCGCGCGGCCTGCATGGACGGCTGGGCGGCGGGAACGACCGGGGGGGAAGCGGCCGCCGGAGTCTCCGGGGGAGCGGCTGCCGGCGCGGGAGCGTTCGCGGCGACGGGAATATCCGCCGCGGCGGCGGGGACACCAGCAGCGGAAGGAGCCTCCGCAGAGGCAGGGATGTCGGAAACCATGGCATGGGATGCCGGCCTTGGCGCTTGGTCGGTGTTCGGAGCAGGGACGGCCTTCGGGGCCGCGCCCGCGCTCGCGAGCGACGCCGGTTTGGGTGCCTCGGAGCCGCTTGCGCGGCTTCCGTGCCCCGCGCACGCCGAGGTCGCCAGTGCTCCACCCAGAATTCCGGCGGACACGAGCACCATCGCGCCGGTTTCACGAAAGTGACGGTGCGGCTTCCCCGATAACTCGCAGGCCATCGCGGTCCCGGGATGCGTGTCCCGTGCGGGCCCCTGGCGTGGATGCGGCGGCGTTGAACGTTTCGGATCGGGGCAGACCATGGTCAATACTGAGAACGATGGACGGAAGACGTTTCGCGTGTACCTCCCCGAGGCGGCCGGGGTCGAGCTGGTGGGCTCGTTCACCGACTGGCGCTCGCGACCGATCGCGATGGCCAAGGAGGATACGGGGTGGTGGAGCGCGACGGTTCCCCTCGTTCCCGGAGATCACGAGTTCAACTATCTTGTCGATGGCTCGTTCTGGCTGGCCGACTACGCCGCCAGCGGCGTGAAGCGAAACGGCTACGGCGGCTGGGTGAGCCAGATCTCGGTGGAAGCCTTCGCGGCGGAGTCGCCGGTGCGGATCCCGCGTCGTGCGGCGGTGCGGGCCGCGGCCTGAACATCAGGGCCCCATCGGGAGCGTCGCCAGGATGTTCTGAACGACCGAATCGGCGGTGACGCCCTCGGCCTGCGCCTCGAAGTTCAGGATCAATCGGTGTCGGAGCGCATCCACAGCGACCTGCTTCAGGTCGTCGGTGCTGACGGCGGCGCGCCCATCCAGCAGGGCCCGGCACTTGGCGCCGAGCACGATCGCCTGCGCGGCGCGGGGCGAGGCCCCGACGCGGACGAAGCGGTTGACCAGCGGCGTGGCGAACTCGCCCGAGCTGGCCGTGCCCTTCGGGTGGGTGCTCAGAACGATCCGCACGGCGTAGTCCTGGATGTGCGGCGCGATGGCCGCTCGCTGCACGAGCCGCTGATAGCCGAGGATGGCCTCGGCGCTGAGCACCGGCTCGATCTCCGCGCTCGCCCCGCTCGTCGTGCGATTCAGGATCTCGCCCAGCTCCTCGCGCGATGAGTACCCGACGAGCAGCTTGAAGAAGAACCGGTCGAGCTGCGCCTCGGGGAGCGGGTACGTCCCCTCCTGCTCGAGCGGGTTCTGCGTCGCCATGACCAGGAAGGGGCTCGGCAGGGCGTGCGTGCCGCCGCCGGCGCCGCCGACCGTCACGCTGCGCTCGGCCATCGCCTCCAGCAGGGCCGACTGGGTCTTGGGCGTGGCCCGGTTGATCTCGTCGGCCAGCACGATCTGCGCGAACAC
>DASZWV010000249.1:0-1633 GCA_035546115.1 Phycisphaerales bacterium | reverse complement strand
TCATCCCGTAGGGCACCCGGTACGAATACGGGCCGTCCACCGAGACGCTCACCATCACCGCAACAATGTCGGGGAGCCGCTGATCCATCTGTGCCCGCTTTGTTCACGTGCAACATAGGGTGCGCAAGCTGATTCTTCGATGTCTGGCGATGGCACGCGGTCCGCGCGGTTTCCCTCCCCCGCGTGGGGAGGGCGGCGCGCTTGCGAGCGTCAGCGAGTTAGCAAGCCGGGGTGGGGGGACTCTCGGGGATCCATTGCACCTCCCCCCACCCAGCTTCGCTAAGGCCTGCGGCCTAAGCTCCGCTGCCCTCCCCACGCAGGGGAGGGAAACCGTGGCCGAAAGCGCTGACGGGGGACAGGCGCCCTCAGATCATCTCGAGGCTGGATTTGCGGCGTGGCGGCGGGAAGGCGCGGTCGAGGGCCGCCTTGTCCTCCGCGGTCAGCACGATCTCGGCCGCTGCGGCGTTCTCGCGCACGTGCTCGGGCGAGGTCGCCTTGGGGATCGAGATGACATCGTCGCGAAGCAGCGTGAAGGCGATGGCCACCTGCGCCGGGGTGGCTTTGTGCGCCTCGGCGATGCGGCCGAGTTCGCGATGCCGTGCGAGGCGGCCCTGCTCGACCGGCGAGTAGGCCATGACCGGCACCTTGCGGGCGGCGAGCCAGGGAAAGAGATCGTACTCCACACCGCGGCGGGTGAGGTTGTAGAGCACCTGGTTGGCGGCGACCGCCTGGCCGCCGGCCTCGACCAGCTCGTCCATCTCGGGCACGTCGAAATTCGACACGCCCCAATGCCGCACTTTGCCGTCGCGCTTCAGCGCTTCGAACGCCGCGACCGTGTCGCCGATCGGATGATTGCCGGGCCAGTGGAGGAGATAGAGGTCGATGCGATCGGTCTTGAGCCGCTTGAGGCTCCGCTCGCACGCCGCGACCGCGCCCATGCGGCTCGCATTGTGCGGCCAGACCTTGGAGACGATGAACACCTCGTCGCGGCGGCCGGCGACTGCCTCGGCCACCACCTTCTCGGCGCCGCCGTCGGCATACATCTCGGCCGTGTCGACGAGCGTCATGCCAAGGTCGAGACCGAGCTTGAGCGCGCGCACCTCGGCGTCGTGGACGCGGGAGCTCTCGCCCATCTTCCACGTCCCCTGCCCGAGCGCCGGGACGAGCTCGCCCGAAGGTAGCCGCGCGCGGCGGATCGGCATCAGAAGTTGCCCTTGAGACCGACGCTGAGCTTGGCGACGTCGAGCTCGGCGCCGCCCTGACCGTTGGCGGTGAACAGCTCGGAGTCGTCGGAGATCTTGCGGTAGTCGCTCGGCGTATGGGCCGCAAACGTCTTCTCGTAAGAGCCCTCGATGAACGCCCCGAGGTGGTCGCTGATCGCATAGCCGAGCTTGACGTCGGCCGACAGCATCTGCCCCCAGCTCAGATCATCCCAGGTGTAGCGCGGCGGCACCCGAAGGAAGTGATCATCGCGCGAATGCCCCCAGACGATGAGACCGGCGCGGGCGTTGGCATCAAGACTCCAGGCCCCGTCATTGACCGTGGCGTCGATGCCGGTGAAGACCGTCGGCAGCTGCTGGCGGTAGCGCGCGGCCGGAACATCCGGGATGACGCCGACGTCGTTGCGGAAGCC
>DASZWV010000248.1:0-5154 GCA_035546115.1 Phycisphaerales bacterium | reverse complement strand
ACATCGAGTTCGATCGGGGTGCGGGGCTGCGCTCGATTCCGAGCGCGCTGGGGTGGCGGCGGGCGATCTGGGTGAGCCGCGGGCTGCACGTCGGGGCGTTTGCGATGCTGGCGCTGAGCGCGAGCCCGGCGGGGCGCGAGGGGAGGTTTGGGGTTGTGTTCTTCGGGGCGGTGGGGCTGGTGGGCGTGCTGTTGATCGTGGAGCACACGATCCTCGCGCGGCGCGGGCGGGCGGGGCTCGACATGGCGTTCTTCACGGTGAACGGGGTGGTATCGTGCGTGCTGGGGGTGGCGGGGGTGGTGGATCTGACGCTCGTGTAGTGCGGGCGGCAAGGGCCCCAAAACCGGCCCAAAACCGATAGTTTCAAATATTCTTGAAAGTCTGGTTGCTCTTGAACCGATCCCGTCGTACATTCGGGTGGAGGTCTCGCCATGCCTCGGCTCTCCAAGGGTTCGTCAACGCCGCCCGTGCCGCTGGCCCGCCTGACGCGGGCGCAGGAGCAGTTCATCCAGGTGTGGGGGCAGATGGGGCCGGCGTGGGGCGTGTCGCGCACGATGGCGGAGGTGCACGCGCTGCTGTACGTCGGGGCCAAGCCGCTGAACACGGATGATGTGATGGAGCGGCTGCGGATCAGCCGCGGCAACGCGTCGATGTCGCTGCGGGCGCTGGTAGAGTGGGGGCTGATCTCGCGGGTGCACATCCGCGGGGATCGCAAGGAGTACTACGAGGCGGACCAGGATGCGTGGTCGATGGCGCGGACGGTGATCCGCGAGCGCCTGCGCCGGGAGATCCTGCCCTTGCTGGCCGCGCTGTACGACATCCGGGATCAGACGGGCGAGCACGCGCCGGGCGGCGAGGCGCCGATGAGGCTCAAGCCGGATGAACTGGCGAGCGCGGAGGCGGTGGCCACACACAACCAGCGGCTGGATGAGCTGGTGTCGGTGATCCAGACGGTGGATCGCCTCGGCGAGCGGTTTGTGGGGTCGGAGGGGAAGGGCTTGCGGCTCGCGGCGACGCTTCTTTCCAAGGTCATCTGAACCATGTCCGCGATCGCTCGGCAATCCTCGCAGCGGGAAGCTCTGGAGCGTGCGAAGACGCCGCGCGCCGTGGCGATCCGGTGGGAGATCGGCCCGAGGGCGCTGCTCGCCTCGCGGGGCGCGGCGATGTTCAATGGCGAGGCGTGGCGTGTGCGGGCGTGCGCGGTGGTGATTGAGATTGGGCCGGATGGGGCGGGCGCGGCGCTTGAACTGTTGCTCGCCGATGGCGGGCGGAAGAGGATGCCGCTTGCGGCGCGCGCGGGTGTGTCGCACGCGTCGGAGCGTGGGCTGGAGTCGTTCGCGGCCGATGGGATCGTCGAGGCCACATTGCGGGAGGGCGGCGAGGAGATCGAGCTGCTCTACGCCCGCACGCCGGTGCTGGAGGGATTGCTTGGGTTGCCGGGCGGGGTGTATGACGCGCCGATATTGACATGCGTGCACGCGTAGCACGGAGCCGCGAACATGATGCCGGCGTTTGGTGCGGGATCAGACCTCACGACATTGATCATCGCGATTGTCGCACCCGCATTCGCCGGGTTTGTGTTCTGTGCGCTGTGGATCGCTCTGTATCACCGCGTCTTCAATCGTGCGCCGGCGTTTCACATCCTGCTCCTGGGATTCGTCGCGATGGCCTGGTTCTGGCTTCCGGCGTGCCTGGTTGTTTTGGCGGCGATCGCTCCTCACGACGGCGCGTGGGATCGATTGTCCATAGCCGGAGCCCCCTGCGTAATCGGCGCGGCGCTCGTTGCGTCGGCGACGCGGAGTGTGCGCCCCACATCCGCCGGGCTTCTCGCCGGCGCGCTGGTCGTTCTGGGTTATGTGTCCGATGTTCCTGCTGGGCTGCTCGTGATGACCGGCCCGGTGATGTGGATGGGTGCGGTGCTGCTCGGCGCGCTCCTCGATCCCACACGCACCGCGGCGCTCCCCCCCTCTACCAGATGCAAGGCGTGCGGCTACGACGTGCGCGGACTGCCATATCCCATCTGCCCCGAGTGTGGCGAGGCTATTTCTCCGGCGTCTTTCCCTCGACCGTGATCGAGACGCGCTTGGTTTGCTTCTTCGCTTTGGCGCGCTTGCTGAGCCACGGGATGGGGATCACGCCCTTGAGCAGCCACGCGAGGGCGCACAGAAACACGATGGTGACGACCCAGAACTGCCAGTCGTGGATGGGGAAGTCGGCGGCGGGAGCGAGGAGGAGGTGTCGGGGTGTCAAGGTGTCGAGGTGTCGAGAGCGTGGCTCGGGGCGGTCCGACTTGACACCATGGCACCTTGGCACCTTGACTCCTCTCATCGCATCACCTGGTACACGATCGCTGCCGCAACATACGCCACGCCCGTCATCCAGACGAGCTGGAGCAGGGCCCACTTGACGTGGCCGCTCTCGCGAGCGGTGACGGCAAGGGTGGGCAGGCACTGCATCGCGAGGACGAAGAAGACCAGCAGCGACCAGGACGCGGCGGGGGTGAAGATGGGCGTGACGCCGTCGGAGCGTTTGGCCTCCTGGATCTGGAGCATGAGATTGGCCTTGGCCGCGTCGTCCTGGGGGGTCTCCTGGCCGGCGATGACGACGTTCATGGTGGAGACGAAGACCTCGCGGGCGGCGAAGGAGGCGAGCACGCCGATGGTGAGCTGCCAGTCGAAGCCGAGGGGGCGGAAGACGGGCTCGATGCCGCGGCCGATGGTGCCGAGGAAGGAGTGGGTTTTCTGGTGACGGGCTTCGAGGCGATCGGCTTCAGCAATTGCTGTGTCCCTAGAAACCAACACGACACCCCGCAGGCTCGACAGCGACTTGGTTGCCAGCGCGTCGGCAACTGGCCCCGGTGGAATGTACACATCCGCATTTGGGACCGTTGTGCCGGAGATGGCGTTTCGAATCGTCGAGACTTCCGGAGGAGGAGTCACCCTTGGATACGCCCCCAGCCACCAGAGCACGACGCAGATCACGAGAATGTTGGTCCCCGCGTTGCGGACAAAGAGTCTCGCGCGGTCGAACGTGCCGACGAACGCCGTGCGCAGCGACGGCCGCTTGTACGTCGGCAGCTCCATCGCCATCGCGCGGCTCTTGCCCTTGAGGATGGTGCGCCGGGCGATGAGGGCGCTGAGGACCGCCGCGACCATGCCGAGGAGGTAGCAGCCGACGAAGGCGAGGGCCGCCATCAGCGGGCGGTCCTTGAACAGGAGAGACGTGAGCAGGACGTACACGGGCAGGCGGGCCGAGCAGGTCATGAACGGGGCGACGAGGATGGTCGCGAGCCGCTCGCGCTGGTCGGGGATGGCCCGCGTCGCCATGATGCCGGGGAGGGCGCAGGCGTGCGAGGAGAGGAGCGGAACGAACGCGTGGCCGGGGAGGCCGAAGGGGCGGAGCAGGCGATCCATGAGGAACGCGCCGCGCGCGAGGTAGCCCGTGTCTTCCAGCAGCGAGATGATGAAGAACAGCAGGCAGATCTGCGGCAGGAAGATCAGCACGCTCCCGACGCCGCCGACGATGCCGTCGGCGAGGAGATTCGCCAGCGCGCCGGTGCCCATCCACGAGTGCACGAAGCCCTTGGCCCACTCGAAGATGAACCCGAGCCAGTCCATGGGGTAGCGGGCGAGGGAGAAGATCGAGTAGAAGAGGCCCGCCATGACGAGGGCGAACACGAGCGTGCCGCCGATGGGGTGCAGGAGGAGGCGGTCGACGCGGTCGCTTCCCGTCTCGCTGAGCGTGCCGGTCCCCGGGCCGCGGGCGGCGCGGGCGCCGTGGAGGTTCATCTCGTCGGCCCAGGCGCGGAGCTCATCGCCGCCGGCGGGAACGGCGCGGAAGGGCGTGGGAATGCGGGCGTTGCGGATGGCGTGCCGGAGATCGTCGATGCCCGTGCCCTCGCGGGCGTTGGTGAGGACGACGCCGCAGCCGATCGCGGCCTCCAGCGCGCGGGCGTCGATGCGGACGCCGTGGCGGAGCGCGACGTCGATCATGTTGACGACCAGGACGGTCGGGAGGCGGCGGCGGAAGACCTCGCCGACGAGCATGAGGTTGCGGGCGAGGTTCGCGGCGTCGACCACGACCACGGCGCACTCGGGCTCGCCGAGCGGCTCGCCGCGGGGCGCGGCCGTGCCCGCAAGAACCTCGCGGCAGATGCGGCTCTCGAGCTGGTCGAGCTCGAGGGAGTAGATGCCGGGGAGGTCGATGAGGTCGCCGTCGCGCCCGCCCTCGACGCCCCTCTTGACGCGGGTGACGCGGGCCTCGAGCGTGGTGCCGGGGAAGTTGGAGGTCTTGTGGCGCAGGCCGCTGAGGCGGTTGAAGAGGGTGGTTTTGCCGGTGTTGGGGTTGCCGAGCAGGGCGATGCGGCGGGCGGTCTCGCCGGTGTGGCAGGCGTCGGCGGGGTCGCAGCGCTGCGCGGGGTCGCACCAGGCGCACTCGGGCGACTCAGAAGAGCCGCCGCGGGGTGGCGGGGTACCCAGGACCGTCAGAGTTGGCTGGGGCTTGTCGGCCATCGCGGGCGGGCCCTCGCTTACGGTCGGGCGGCTTGCTGCTGCGGGGCGGGCTGCGGGATGACGAGGATCTGGCCGGCCAGGCCGCGGGCGAGACCGATGCGGCAGGTCCCGCCGCAGGCGCAGGCCTCACCCTCATTGACCCCCCCTACCGCGACCACGCAGGGCTGGCCGGGGCGAATGACCTTGACGGTGGCGTTGATGCACAGGCCCATGGCGCACAGGAGCGCGGCATCGTCGGGGTCGAGGTGGGTGTGCGTGATGATGCCCGACTGGCCTTGGCGCAGCGTGGAGAGGGGGACGGTTGTGGCAGTTGGCGGGGCGGCGACCGGGCCGGACATGGGCGAGTTTAGCGTTGTTGAGACTGGCTCTCAACTATGCTGTGGGTGATGTTCTGCGGCCAGTGCGGGTACGAACTTGGCGAAGGCCAGACGCGATGCCCGGAATGCGGGTTGAAAAGCGCCGTGAGCGCGGCGCGGCAGGGTCAGGGTTTCCATCCGCGGCCCGGGATGCCGAGCGCCCCGATCCACCGAGCCATGGAGCCTTTCGCGCTCGTGGCGGTTGCCAGCACGATCGTCGCCCTGGTTACCTGCGCCTTCGCGTTCGAGGGTTGGGGACACGCGAGCACTCTCCAGATGTGCCTGTT
>DASZWV010000247.1:0-7883 GCA_035546115.1 Phycisphaerales bacterium | reverse complement strand
CGATGCGGATTCGTTCGGGCCCGGAGCGCAGCGCGGACCGCACGTAGACAGGTCGCACGAGCGGCCCCGGGCGTTACCCGGCCTGCGACGGAAGCTTGGCCGCGAGGCTCAGCGCGACATTCACGCCCTCGAGCTGGAAGTGTGGGCGGAGGAAGAACTGGGCGTCGTAAACCCCCGGGTCGTCGGGGTCTGCGTTCACGACAACCTCGGCGGCGGCGAGCGGTTTCTCGGCGAGCTGCTCCATGGAAACCATGCCGGGATTGGGCTCGACGTACATGTTGATCCACTTCTGGAGCGTGTTCTTGACACCGACGGCGCTGGACCAGTCCTCGCCGTCGCGCTTGATGGCGCCGATCTTGTCGTAGCACATCTTCTTGAGGAAGTGGGCGAAGCGGGAGCAGGCGAAGATGTACGGCAGGCGGGTGCCGAGCTTTTCGTTGGAGTTGGCCTCGGAGGTGGACCACTTCTCGGCCTCGCGGAGAGTCTGGCCGCCGACGAAGGCGGCGTTGGGCTCGCCCTTCCACCAGACCAGGGGCATGAGGCCGTTGTTGGACAGCTCGGCCTCGCGGCGCTGATCGATGGGGACCTCGGTCGGGCACTTGGCGTCGACATCGCCGTCGGAGGTTTCGAAGGTGTACACGGGGAGGTTCTGCACCTCGCCGCCGGCCTCCTTGCCGCGGATCTGGACCGTCCAGCCCGACTCGCGGAAGGCGCGGGTGATGTTCACGCCCATGGCGTAGGCGGCGTTGCCCCAGACGAAGCGGTCGTGCTTGGCGCCGGCGACGTCCTCCTCGAAGGCGAACGCGTTCACCTTCTGGCCCTTGTCGCCGTAGGGCATGCGGGCGAGGAATCGCGGCATGGTGAGGGCGAGGAAGCGGGAGTCCTCGCTCTTGCGGAGGTCCTTCCAGGCGGCGTGCTTCTTGGAGTCGAGCTGGAGGGAGACGTTGTCGAGGTCCTGGAGTTCCTCCCACGAGTCGAGGCCCATGACGCTGGGGTTGACGGCGGAGATGAACGGGCAGTGGCACGAGGCGCAGACGCCCGAGATCCACTGGAGCATCTGCACGTCCTGGTGGGAGTGGTCGAAGTAGTAGTCGCCGATGAGCGCGCCGAAGGGCTCGCCGCCGGGCTGGGAGAACTGGTCGCGGTGGAGCTTCTTGTACAGCTCGCTCTTGTCCCACATGGCCCCGGAGTTGGACTCGAGGTTGTCGTAGAGCTCCTGGCGGGGGCAGTTGAGGACCTTGATCTTGAGGGTCTCGTCGGTGGCGGTGTTCTGGCAGAGGTAGTGCAGGCCGCGCCACGCGGACTCGAGCTTCTGGAAGGCCTCGTTGTGGAGGATCTCGTTGATCTGGGCGGCGAGGCGGGCGTCGATGGCGGCCTTGGCCTTCTGGATGGTCTTGCGGAAGTTGGACTTGTCGGGCTGGAAGCCCTCGCCGAGGAGGACCTTGATCAGGGCCTCCATGCCCTCCTCGGTCTCCTTGACCTTCTCGGCGTTCTTGGTGCCGACGGTCTTGCCGAGCTTCTCGCGGATGGTGACATCGCCGTGCTTGACGGCGTCGAGGAATCCTGCGCCCTGGGTTTCTGCTTGCGACATGTGTGCTTAGCCTCCTGCCTTCGCGTCGTCCTTCGCGCCCGGCAGTGCCGACAGTGCGGAGAGGACCTGGGGGTCGTTGACGATCTTGTCGAGTTCGCGGGTGTCCTTGCCGTCGAGGTTGGCCTCGAGGTTGGTGAGCTTGTCGCGCATCTCGAGCAGCTTGCGGAGCGGCTCGATCTTGCGGGCGATGCCCTCGGGGGTGAAGTCCTTCATGGACTCGAAGGTGATCTTGATGGGGAGCGCGCCGCCCTCCTTGGTGAGCTTGTTGTCCACGTCGAAGGAGACGCTCGGCTTGAGGTCCTTCATGCGGGCGTCGAAGGTCTGGGCGGAGAAGTCCACGAACTTCCGGTCCTTGAGCGCCTTGTCGGGCTTGGTCTGCCCCGACAGGTCGGCCAGCACCCCCATGACGAAGGGGAGGCTGACGACACGCATCGCGTCGCCGGTGTAGGTCGTGTACTGGATGTGCACACGCGGCTTGCGCTTGCCGCTTTGTGCGATGTCCTTGTTGCTGCTGGCTTTGGCCATTGATGATGCTCCCGAACTGCTGTGCCCCCGTCCTGCCCAGCGTATCGCGAATCGGGCGGGAGTGGAAGGGAACAGACTGGTTAGCTTTCACTTGCTTCCGAAGACTTCGCCCCTTCTGGGGGGGCCTCCGACCACGCTTTTACTTTGTCCATCGTGTCCTTGTCGAGGAGGGTGTACAGGTCCGTGTAGTTTCTGCCCATGAGATTGAGCGCGGTCTTGACGAACATGACCACCGGGCTGGCCCGGCGCTCCTCGTCGGCCTGGTAGAACTCCAGCACCGCCCGGAGCGCTCGCTGCACATCCGCACGGGTGTTTGCCTTGTCGGGCATGGGCGCTCCGGAGGTTCGAGCCGGCGATCCCGCCGGGGCGGCCTCCGCCGCGCCGGATGTGCTGCCCTGCTTGCGCTGCACGGCCGCGGAAACGTGCTTGAGGGCGTCGCCGAGGATCGTGTCGAGGTGGTCGAGCGTGGGGCCCGGGGGCTCGCCGTCGGGGGCGGGCGCCTTGGAGAACGCGGCGGTGATGCCGGCGGCGTGGGTCCGGCAGGCCTGGATTGCGGCTTCCGTCGCCTTGAGTTGCTCGAGGTCGGCGTCGGTGAACGCGGCCTCGATGGACTGCATGCTCGGGGGATAGACGCCCGGGGGCGGCTTGAGCTTGTCGCTGGCGATGAGGATGCTCGAGAGGGAGAAGCTGCCGACGTTTCGCGACTTCACGATCGGGGTGTCGCGGATGCGGCGGAGCATCGCGTACTGGTAGTCGTCCTTGCTGCCCAGGGGCGCGGCGAGGTTGTCGAGCACGCGGGCGCGCCGGTGGGCAGGGCGCTGGTTGGATGCGTCCATCGCGGGAAAGAGCGTGTCCCAGTGCTTCTCGAGCACGTGGCGGATCGCGCCCAAGCCGTCCTCGAGTCCTTGGAAACCATCGATGCGGAGAAGCGCGACGGTGTACCACCCGGCCGCGGCCAGGTCGTGGGAGCGGCGGATGATGCCGACGGCGGCGTCGCGGACTTCCTCCCAGGAGGGCTCCTCGGCGGGGTATTCCTTGCGGATGAAGGGATCGCTGGAGTTCGGGTCGCCGGGAACGAGCTCGGTCCGTGCGGGTTTGCCCTTGGCGGTACGGAGCAGGTCGAGGTAGTCCGGATCGGCAATGAGACTCTCGCCCGAGGGCTTGTCGGGGGCGACGGGTGCGAAGAGTTGGTCGTAGGGAATGTTCACGGGATTGGATCAGCGGGCGGAGAGCTGGACGTTCTGGTTGAAGTATTGCTGGAGGAGCTCGGCGAGGGACGAGTTTCGACCGCCCTCTTCGGCGGGCTTGCCGTTGCGGATCTCCCAGGTCTTGTTGCCCTTCTGGAGCTTGCTGATGACGGCGTTGCGGACGATGCGCGACTCCTGCGGGGAGAGGCCGAGCTCGCGGATGCGGGTCATGATGGCCGCGAGGTCCTCGAAGGACTTGCGGGATTCGGGCGTGGCCTCGGGGCCCTCGATGTAGGCGGCGAAGGCGTCGATGGTGCAATCCTCGGGCTTCTTGTCCTTGCAGAACTTCTCCCAGGCGGAGCCGATCTCCTCGCCGCGGGCGCGGGCGTTCTTGCGGACGCCGCCCTCGACCTCGCCGAGGTAGTCCTTGAGGGAGTTGAGCAGGCCCTCGAGGGTGTCGCGCTGGAGACGGTTGCGGGTGACCTTGAAGTCGAAGCCGTACTGGGTGCTGGCGCGGGCGGGGATGCGCTGCGGGAGGTCGGTGTAGAGACTGCGGCCGACGAAGAACTCGGAGAGCTGGAGCGGGTCGAGGTCGAGCAGGTCGAGGTTGAACTCCTTGAGGCCGTCGGCGAGGGCGCCGACGCTGGCGGGCTCGAAGCGGCGGACGGTGTCCTGGTCGGAGATGGTCGGCGCGATCGTGAACTCGTTGATGAAGTCGAGCGGGATGCCGTCGGCGGGCTGGAGGATGGTGAGCGTGTCCGGGCCGGAGGGAGCGATCTCGCCTCGGGCCAGGGCGTCGACGACGGTGGCGTGCTCGGGCAGCTGGAAGGACGCGAAGCTGAGATCGCCGCCGAGGCGCCGGACGCGCCCGCCGAAGACGGGGTCGCCGGCGATCGGATCGCCGTGCTGGTTGATGCCGAAGAAGGCGTCGGGGTTGGGGTTGGCCAGACCATGGAGGGTCATCTGGCCGGAGGACACGATGTTCGCATCGTGCACGAAGTCGAGCATCGAGGCGTTGACATCGAAGGTGCCGACGACGTTGAGCGAGTTGAGGGTGACATGGCCGCCGTTGATGGCGAGGTTGCCGAAGCCGAGCAGGCGGGCGCCGGTGCTCATCTGGAACGTGTCGGCGAAGACCTGGAACTCGGACCCGGCGGTCGGGTCGGCGTTGCCGGGGATCTTGACGTCTGGGAAGGAGGTGAGGCGGCCGTCGGCGTTGTAGACGCCGTTGGTCCGGAAGAAGTGCTCGCCGGCGAAGAGGATGCTCGCGTTGTCGCGCGTGCCGCCGCCGGTGATGCTGGCCGTGCCGTGCGAGGTGGTGAGATAGAGCCCGCCGAGGCGGACGTTCGCGCCGATGTCGCCCGCGAAGCGGACGGCGGGGAGTCGCGAGGTGGAGAGGGCGTCGTCGACCTGGACGGTGAGCGAGTGGGCGCCGGCGGAGACATCGTCGATCGAGCCGAGGAAGGTGATCAGGCCGGTGCCGGTGTGGATGGTGGTGTTCGCGCCGATCTCGGTATTGCCCATGACGCGGAACTCGCCCATGACTTCCGGGACGTGGCCGGCCTGCGAGGCGCCCGGCGGGACGGTCGTCACGTTGCTGAGCGTGACGTACTGGGCGCCCATGAGGCGGGTGAGCGTCGCGCCGGTGTAGACCTGGTGTCCTTGCGTGCGGACGCTGTCGAGCTGGATGGTGTCGCCGAAGACGTCGAGGGAGGTCAGGGCCGCCGATGAGCCGGCGGCGCCGTCGAGGGTGACGTCGCCGGAGTTGGAGGTGAGCGTGAGGCGGGTCGCGCCGTCGAGCGTGCCGTAGAAGTGCATGCCGCCGCTCGTGGTGAACGAGAGGGAGGAGGCGCCGAGGGAGACGGCGCCGTGGACATCGAGCGACGTGAGCGCATCGCCCGCCCCGACGTCGCCGCCGAAGGAGACCGACCCGGTTGAGGCGGAACCGACGGTCAGGGCCCCCGCGCCGTCGATGAAGTCGAGGAAGGAGATGCTCGATCCGGCGCCCGACGCGTCGACGAGGGTCGAGCCGCCGGTGAGAGACACTCCCTGCAGGAAGGCGACGGCGGCGTTGGAACCGGTCGCGGAGACGCTGGAGCCGTCGCCGAGGAACGTGAAGCCGTCGAACTCGACGAAGCTGTCGGCGCCGGTCGCGGAGGCGACGGCGCCGTCCTGGAGCGTGGCGGTGGAGCCGAAGGTGACGGAGGACCCCGCCCCGGAGGCGTTGACCGATGCGCCCAGGCCGAGGACGGTGTTGTCGCCGAAGAACGCGTTGACCACGCCGACGCTCACGCCGTCGTGGATGACCGTGCCGGTGCCGAACGAGTCGGTCGAGAGGAGGCCGACGCCGACGACGTCGCCGCGGAAGTCGGTGGTGGAGAAGGACTGGCAGGCGAGGTCGTGGCCGTTTCCTGCGACCTTGTACATGGAGATGCCGTCGCCCTGGAGCTGGGCGTCGGCGAAGAGCTCGACGCTGTTGACGCCCGGGTTCATGGCGTCGGAGGGGCCGCCCGCGGAGTAGCTCTGGAAGCCGGTGGTGTGGATCGTGGAGCCGTAGATCCGGGCCACGTCGCGGATGTCCAGGGATGCGGCGTCGACGTCGTCCATGAAGATGGTGTGGCCGGAGGCGTCGGTCGTGACGGCGCCGAGGCCGCCGAGCGCACCGCCGAAGGTGGTGTCGCCGGTGGTGTTGACGGTCAGGTCGTTGGCGTTGGTGCTGCCGGTGAGCGTGCCGACGAAGGTGACGTCGCCGCCGCCGGTGGAGAAGGTGCGGGCCGCATCGCCGACGAAGACGGCGTTGCCGCCGATGATCAGCGTGCCCGTGCCGCCGGTGACGGAGTAGGTGCTGCCGAGCAGCGAGACCATGGGCGAGAGCGCGCCCGTGTGGATGTTGAAGTGCTGGTCGCCGACGGTGGTGACGTCGCCGAGCGAGTACACGCCGGCGTCGGCGATGAGTTCGGCGATGCCGGAGACGGCGCCGTCGAGGTTGATCTGGCCGGTGCCCGCCTTGAGGTCGAGCTTGGGCGTGCCGGTGATGGTCCCGGCGACGTGGATCGTGCCGTTGGCGGCCTCGGTGGTGATGGAGACCTTCTCGCTGCCGGCGCCGACGAGGACGAGGTCGTTGAGCAGATCGACCGACGTTGCCTGCACGCTGTTGCCCGCCGTGGAGTGCAGGCGGATCTCGCCGGTGGAGGTGGAGGTCAGGGCGCCCAGGCCGGTGGCGCCGGCATCGATGAGCGCGAAGTGCGTGTCGGCGACGTCGAGGCTCAGGTCGTGGGCGGAGGTGTTGACCACGCCCGTGCCCTGCACGGCGCCCAGGAGGCTGATGTCGCCCGACGCCGAGCGGAAGGTCGCATCGGACTCGAGCGTGAGCGGGCCGTAGAGCGTGATGTCGTTGACCGTGCTGTACAGCGAGCCGAACGCGCTCGCGGCCGTGGCGTCGCTCAGCGAACCGATGGTGATCGAGCCGAGGGCGAGGTAGTCCGGAAGCGAGGTGTCGCCGACGCTCCCGTGGAACTCGACCGAGCCGGGGCCGTCGACCAGCAGGCGGGCCGTGTTCAACGGGTTGTGCGTCAGCGGGCCGCCGCCGGCGAAGGGCGGGGGCTCGACGATGGTGTTCGAGATCGCGAAGTTGAACTTCGCGAGCTTGCCGGCGGCGGTGTGCACGTCGAGATCGAAGCCGCGCATGTCGAGCGGGGCGTCGAAGGTGATGTCGCCGGTGGAGGTGACGATGACCTTGTGGGTGTTGCCCGCGTTCTCGGCGAGCCAGATGGAGTTCGAGCCGGTGTTGAGGCCGACGTAGAAGTCGCTCGAGCCGGTGTCGTAGGTGCCCGAGAGATACACCCGCGTGCCGGTGATCATCTGGCCGCCGATGTTCGTGACAGCGCCGTTGACGGTGACGACGTCGCCGCTGACCATGAGCTGGCCGACGGTGATGACGCCGCCGACGTTGATGTTTCCGCCCATCGCGCCGCCGGCGTCGAGGGTGAGCTTCTGGCCCGCGCCGACGATCATCGTGTCGGCGGAGATGGTCTTGCCGAAGTTGATGGTCTTGTTCGTGGCCGCGGATGTGGTCACCAGGCACATGTCGGCGCGGATGATCGCGTCGTCGAGGATGCCGATCGGCCCGCCCGTGAGGGTGAAGAGCGACTGGCCGCCGGAGCCGAGGTAGGTCGTGCCCGCGGCGTCGGTCGAGAGCCCGCCGACGGTGACGTCGCCGCCGAAGATGGTGTTGCCCGGCGCGTTGACCGTGAGCGAGGTGCCCGAGCCGATGAGCGTGGAGTCGAAGGCGATGTTGCCGCTGGTGGAAGCGAGCGTGACGCTGGACCCCGCGAGGGTCGTCTTGGCGTGGTAGGCCTGGTCGTTGGTGGTGCGCACGCCGTGGATGGTGACGGCGTCGGCGGAGGTGTTGGTGCTCGTGGCCGCGAGCGAGCCGAGCGCCGTGGTGGCGCCGGCCGCGCCGTTGATGGCGATCTTCGCCGAGCCGGAGTTCAGGCTCAGGCCGGCGGGGCCGTCGATGGCGTTGAGGGTGATGGCGCCGTTGGCCGCGCTCGTGTCGATGAAGACGGTCTGGGCGGCGG
>DASZWV010000246.1:0-2878 GCA_035546115.1 Phycisphaerales bacterium | reverse complement strand
CAACGGCGATTCGGTTGTGCGAACTCATCATGTTGCTCCCACCCTGTCGGCTGGGGGGCCGCGGTTGAATGCGGATGTTGTGGAGTTGAAGGATGCCTCATCCGAGCTGGGTTTTCCCGGCGAGTCCTGTGCGTCGGGTGGGGCCCGGGCTGTGCTCGGTGAAGTGCTCGATTCACCCGCGGCTCACGCCGCGCGCCCTCGCTGCTACCAGCCTCGCGAGCAGGGAAGCAGAGCGAAGGAGATCGCATGTCACGGACCGTGGCCGACGCCATGGTGGATCGTCTCATCCAATGGGGTATCCGGCGGGTGTACGGCTACCCCGGCGACGGCATCAACGGCCTCATGGGATCGATGCGCGAGCGGCAGGACAGGATCCGGTTCGTGCAGACGCGTCACGAGGAGCTGGCGGCGTTCATGGCGTGCGCGCACTCGAAGTTCACCGGGGAGACGGGCGTGTGCATGGCGACCTCGGGCCCGGGGGCGAACCGCCAGGACGCCGACGACAAGCCGCTCGTGGAGCGCGTCATCATCCCGGCGTGCAGCGGCTTTCCGGCGAGCTATTGAGTTCCGCGGGCGATCGGCCGCATCATCCCTTGAGCGACTGTCGTATCTTCTTCATGTCGGCCCAGGGATCGGGTTTTCGCGCGCGAGCGACGACCTCCCGCAGTCCGAACGATGGACGGGCCTTCGTGGCGGCGAGTTCCTTCCACGAGAGAGGCACGGAGACCGGGCTGCCCGGGCGGGATCGTGTCGAGTACGCCGCGACCGACGTTGCCCCGCGGGCGTTGCGAAGATAGTCCACGTAGATCTTCCCGTTCCGCCTCGCCTTCGACATGTTCGCGACGTACTTGTCGGGTTGTTTCTGAGCGATTGCTTGGGCCAGGGCCATCGCGAACTGCTTGACGTGCGCCCAGTCCGCCTTTGGCCGCAGGGGAGCGACGACGTGGAGGCCCTTGCCCCCCGTGGTCTTCACCCAGGACTTGAGACCGATCTCCTCGAGCGTGTCGCGCACGAGCACGGCGCCCTCGACCACTTCCGGCCACTCCACGCCCGGCCCCGGATCCAGATCGAAGACTAACCGATCGGGGTGCTCGAGGTCTTTCTCTGTCGAGCCCCAGTCGTGTATCTCGAGCACGCCGCGCTGCACGAGCCACACGAGGCCGGCCGGTTTGTCCACGATGATGTACCGATTGGACGTGGTCTGTTCCTTGATGATCAGCCCGTGCGAGCCGGGGCCGAGCTCGACGTCCCAGTTCTTCTGATGGAAGCACGTCGCGCGTCGCCCTTCCGGGCAGCGCACGAGCATCAGCGGGCGGCCGGCGATGGAGGGGAGCATGCGGTCCCCGATCGCGGCGTAGTACTCGGCGAGCGCACGCTTTGTGATGCCGCTCTCCGGGTACAGCACTTTGTCCGGGTGCGTCAGTTGTACGCCGAGCACTCTGGCTTCTTCATCGCCGCCTGAGGGAGAAGGTCGCGACCGGCGGGATCTCGCGGCGCGAGCGTCCGGGCGGTCGGGCTCCTCGGCGGCGCTTCTTCTCGCCCGCCTGCCTTTGTGCGGAGTGCGGTCCATTTCAGAGTTCTCCTCGGCCCGCGGAGTCCGCCGGGAGTGCTCGCGGACCACCTCGCGAGCGTCCTTGTCCTCCCGGAGCCCGGCGAACGAAGGATGCCGCAGGTGTCCATCGCCGGTCCATTCGGTGAACTCGACCTCACAGACGAGCTTCGGTGAGACCCAGTGCGCGCCCTTCGCCTCGTAACCACGCGGAGGATGGGCGAACGGCGCATCCGGGCGCTCCAGCGGGCGGAGCCGTGCGAGCACGTCCTTGAGAGTTCGTTCGTCGAAGCCCGTGCCCACTTTTCCCGCGTAGACGAACTCGTTTTCGCGGTAATAGCCCAGTAGAAGCGCCCCGAACGCGGTTCTCGTACGCTGGGGATCCGTGTAGCCGCCGATGACCATCTCCTGCCGGCTGGTGCACTTGGTCTTCACCCAATCCCTGGTCCTTTGTCCCACGTAGGTGCTTCCGAGTCGTTTGGAGACGATCCCCTCAAGACCGAGCTTGCACGCATTCTGGAAGACGCCGTCCCCGTTGCCCTTGATCGCCTCGCTGAACCGCACCGGAGAGGACGTTTGCGAGGCATCCCGCACCAGCGTGCGAAGGACCGCCCGCCGGTCCTCGAGCGTACACCCGCGGAGGTCGTATCCCGCGAAGTAGGGCAGATCGAACACCTGGTAGGCCAGTCCCGTGCCGCCCTTCTTCAAGCGATTCTGGAGGGCTTGGAAGCTCGTGACTCCATCGGGCCCTCCTTTCGCTCGCCGATCCATGTTGTGGTGCCGCAGAATGGTCCATCAAGTCCTCGCGATACGAACGTCCAACGATCCTCCGCCGGACGCCGACCGGGGGATGGGACTGGGCTGCATGGTACGGGATCTGTCCCCTGAATGACGATCGGGAATCGAGCACCGCTGCAGACGTAAACCGCCGCGTCCGCTCAACTGGAGAGTTCGAGAGTTCGAGAGCGCACGCGGAATGCCCGACCCACACGCCGCGGTGTTCGGATCGGTGACCCAAGCCTGCGTGCGACGCTCGGACCGAGCCGAGAGCAGCGAGGCGTCGGAAATCCCCGCGATTCCCGCAAGTTCTTTGCGGGCGGCCTCAGCCCGATGTCCTCTCGCCTTCCAAAACGAAAACCGGCCCGCTTTCGCGGGCCGGTAGGAAGCTCCCCGAGAGCAACCGTGTTCGGAAGGTTGGGTCAGGATGATCGAGTACCCGGCCGCGCCGCTGCAGTGACAGGCCCTCTCGGCCGGTCATTTCGGTGTAGGAGAGGATTTCGCGGTAGCGGGGCATCGTGCTATTCTCACTGAACCTGACGGGCCTCTTCA
>DASZWV010000245.1:0-2112 GCA_035546115.1 Phycisphaerales bacterium | reverse complement strand
CGGCTCGGAGAGCCGGCGTACCCGGACCTCACTTCGCGCATCCGCGACATCGCCACCCTCGCCGGCCTCAAGATCGCCGCGATCGACACGGTCGAGGACGAAAAAGGCCGCGGCCCTGCCAAGCTCAAGCGCACCGTCCGCGGCACAGTCGATCCCGCCGCCAAGTACGCCATCACCTCCATCGAGACCAAGCGCACCACCACGCGCCCGGCTCCGCCCTTCATCACCTCCACCCTCCAGCAGGCCGCCTCTACCCGCCTCGGCTTTGGCGCCCGCCGCACCATGCAGGCCGCCCAGGCCCTCTACGAAGGCGTCGACATCCCCGGCGAGGGCCCCACCGGCCTCATCACCTACATGCGTACCGACTCGACGAATCTCTCCGGCGCGGCCCTCGACATGGCCCGCAACTACATCCAGAAGACCTTCGGCGACAAGTACCTCCCCGAGAAGCCCAACTTCTTCGCCTCATCCAACAAGGCCGCCCAGGAAGCCCACGAGGCCATCCGCCCGACCTCCCTCGACTTCCCCCCCAGCCGCGTCAAGAACGCGCTCCGCCCCGACCACTTCCGCCTCTACCAGATCATCTGGGAGCGCTTCGTCGCCTGCCAGATGACCCCCGCGCAGTGGGACTCCACCACCGTCCTGATCAAGGGTGGCACTGGTCTGGCTCTGCAGACCAGTGCTTCTGGATGTACCTTCAAGGCCACCGGCCGCACCCTCGTCTTCGACGGTTTCTACAAGGTCACCGGCGTGCCTCCCGCGGCCGACGTCGCGACGCTCCCCGCCCTCGCCGACAAGCAGCCGATGCACGCCTTCAGCATCGACGCCCTGCAGAAGTTCACCGCCCCGCCCGCCCGCTACTCCGAAGCCTCCCGCATCAAGGCCCTCGAGGCCGAGGGCATCGGCCGCCCCTCCACCAACGCCTCCATCATCCAGGTCATCCAGGACCGCAAGTACGTCGAGCAGATCGACCGCCGCATGTACGCCACCGACCTCGGCGAGGTCGTCACCGACAAGCTCGTCGAGGCCTTCCCCAAGATCATGGACGTCGGCTACACCCGCGACATGGAGCTCCAGCTCGACAAGATCGAGGAAGATCACCTCGACTGGGTCGACATGCTCAAGCGCTTCTACGGCCCCTTCACCAAGGCCCTCGAAGACGCCCACGAGAACCTCACCCACGCCAAGGCCGAGACCACGCCCGCCCCCAAGGAGTTCCGCTGCCCGCAGTGCGGCTCCGACCTCGTCTACCGCTTCGGCAAGAACGGCCGCTTCCTCTCCTGCTCCACCTACCCCACCTGCACCTACGCCTGCCCCTGCGACCGCGACGGCAAGCCGCGGCCCGCCGAGCATGTCAACGTCGCCTGCTACAAGTGCGGCGGTCCCATGATCAAGCGCAACGGCCGCTTCGGCCCCTTCCTCGGCTGCGCCCGCTACAACGACGACAAAAACCCCCTAGGCCCCTGCGACGGCATCCTCAATATCGACAAGAAAAAGGGCACCGTCAAGGCCCCCAGCCAGCCCGCCCTCCTCACCGACATCCCCTGTCCCAAGTGCGGCGCGCCCATGAACCTTCGCGAGGGCATCCGCGGGCCATGGCTCGGCTGCTCCACCTTCCCCAAGTGCCGCGGCCGCGGCAAGTGGACCGACCTCTCCGAGGCCCAGCAGAAGAAGCTCGAGGCCGAGCTCGAAGCCCACGTGAAGGCCCACCCGATCCCCATCATCCGCACCCTCGACGGCAAGCCCCTCACCGACTCCAGAGGCAAGCCTCTCCCCGACGCCCCACGCGTCGAGCAACTCGCCCAGGGCGAGGCCTACGCGGGCTCAACAGCCACCGGCCGCGACACCGATGAGGACACGAGCGCCGACGACACCGCCGAGGCCGCCTGAGCCTGCGTCGTTCGGCCTCGCTACTTCGTCATCGCGGGACGCTCCACCCACAGCGCCTCCCCAAACCGCCTCGCCCCATCGGTGATCTGCGGCCCCGGCATCGTCGAGAACGACAGCCGCGCATACCCCGCGAAGCCCTCCCCGAACGCCGATCCCGGCACCACCGCCACGCCCGCGTTGAACAGCCGCTCCGTCGCCTCGCGCTCCGCGACCAGCCCGTCG
>DASZWV010000244.1:0-3886 GCA_035546115.1 Phycisphaerales bacterium | reverse complement strand
AGCGTGGCCCGCTGGTGCACGCCGAAGCGGTGCTGCTCGTCGATGATCGCCACCGCGAGCGACTCGAAGCGCACACCCCCGGTCAGCAGCGCGTGCGTGCCGATGAGGATGTCGATGTCGCCCATCGCGAGGCGGCGGTGGATGCTCGATTTCTCGGCCTCGGAGAGCGAGCCGGTGAGCAGCTCGACCTTGACGCTCGAGCCCTTGAGCATCGTGGAAATGGAGAGGTAGTGCTGCTCGGCGAGAAGCTCGGTCGGGGCCATGAGCGCGGCCTGCTGCTTGTTGGCGACGGCCACGAGCATCGCGTACAGCGCCACGATGGTCTTGCCGCTCCCGACGTCGCCCTGGATCAGGCGATTCGCCGGTCCCCGGACGACGCCCTCCGGGCCGCCGAGCGTGAGATCGGCGATGATCTCGCCGATCACGCGTTCCTGCGCGCCTGTGAGCGTGAACGGGAATCGCTCCCGGATGCGCCTGTCGATCGCCTCATTCCACTGAAGCCGCGGAGCCCGAACGCTCCCGCGGAGCTGGGCGCGCCGGAGAAACACGCCGAGCTGGAGCATCAGCAGCTCATCGAACGCGAGCCGCCGGGTCGCCTCGCGGGCGTCGGCCATGGACTCGGGCTGGTGGGCCATCCGATACGCCGCCGCGAGCTCCGGCAGGTGGCGCTTCTTGCGGAACTCCGGCGGGAGATGGTCGGGGATCTGCTTGAGGGCGTCGTCGAGGACGGCAGCGACCACCCGCTCGATCTGCTGCGAGTTGATGGCCTCGCTCGCGGGGTAGACTGGGCGGATGCGGGCGCCGCGGAGCTCGGGCTCCGACGGCTGGGTACCCCCACGCTCCGCGTGGGGTTCTTCAGTCTTCGGGGCCGCCGCCTCATCATCCTCCTGCGGCAGAATCTCGAACTTCGGATTGGCGATCTGCAGGCCCGGGCCGTGCTTCTTGGCCTGCCCCTGCACGCGCAGGCGCAGGCCGGGGTAGATCTGGTTCTTCAGGTAGGTCATGTTGAACCAGACGAGATCGAGCCGTCCGGTGTGGTCGATGAGCACGGCCTCGAACCGCGGCCGCTTGCCGCTCCGGACGATCCGCGTCGCGGTCACCTCGCCGCGGGCCGAAGCGATCGAGCCGGGCACGATCTGGTCGATGGTCGCCTCGGCCTCCTGCCGCTCGTAGCGCATGGGGAGGTGGCGGACGAGGTCGGCGATGGTGTGGATGTCAAGGCGGGCGAGGGCTTCGGCGTGGGCGGGGCGGATGGAGTGGACTTCGGCGAGTGGCGTCAACAACCCAAGCGAGGGTGGCACGGGCGGCTTGTCCGCCCGTGGTAGATGTGCGGGGCGCCCGCCACTGGCGGGCAAGCCGCCAGTGCCACCCTGTTCTGCCTCATCCTTCGGGCGGCCCATCGATTCGACGCTCCTTGTTCATCGGATCAATCTCCCGAAGATACGCCCACGAGTAGATCCCCGTATCGTGCCCATCGCTGAACCGGATCCGGATCGCGTAGTTGCCGACCATCTCTGCTCCGAGGGCCGTCAGCGGCCCCGAAGTCGCCCGCGCCGCCGACGCGGGCAGCACCGTCAGCGGGTTCTTCGCCTGCTCCTCGCGCAGTTGTTTCATCTCGGCCGAGGGTGACATCTTGCGGAGGTACGCGATCGAGTAGTACGACGTAGAGCCGTCGGACCACTCGACGGTCAGGCCGCGGTCGAGCTTGAGATCGAGCTTTGCGGGGCGATCCATGGGAAGTGTGGCAGGGGCCTCCCGGCCCCTGATGATCGGAAGGGGTCCTTCGAGCTGCTGCAAACGAGTTCGTCAGAACAACCTCACGAACTCACCGGCCGCCACTCGCACACGCCAACCCGCAACCGCACGGGCCGGAAGGCCCGTGCCACGGCAGCCACGGCTACGGTATGGCGATGACGCCCAGCGAACTCGCCCCTTTTTCCGATCGTCTCGCCGCCGCCGTGGATGCCCGACGCACCGTGGCCTGCGTCGGGATCGACCCCGTCTTCGAGCGGTTTCCGGCGGACATGAAGCCGGCCAACCCGGCGGATCACGGGGCCTCGGGGAACGCGCTCCGGCGATTCTGCGATGGCGTGATCGAGGCCGTGCGCGGCGTCGTGCCGGTGGTGAAGTTCCAGTCGGCGTGCTTTGAGCGGTATGGCGAGCACGGCGTGAGCGCGCTGCGCCAGTCGATCATCCACGCCAAGCAGGCGGGCCTCATCGTCATCCTCGACGCCAAGCGCGGCGATATCGGCATCACGGCCGCGCACTACGCGAGCGCGGCCTTCGATGGCCCGAGCGCGGCCGACGCGATCACCTGCAGCGGCTATCTGGGGGCCGACACGATCGAGCCCATGCTCAAGCCCGGCCGAGGGGCGTTCGTGCTGGTGCGGACGAGCAATCCGGGATCGGATGGGTTCCAGTCCCTGAAGTTGGCCGACGGTCGGAGCATCGCCGAGGCGATGGCGGATCTCGTCGCCGGGCTTGGAAAGTCGAAGCGCGGCGCCCGCGGGTTGTCGGATGTCGGGGCGGTGGTGGGGGCGACCAAGAGCGCCGAGGCCGCGGCCCTGCGGGCCCGGATGCCGGACACGATCTTCCTGATTCCCGGGTACGGGGCCCAGGGCGGGACGATCGAGGACATCCGGCCGTGCGTGCGTGGGGGCTCGCGGGGCGGCGAGCCGTCGAGTCTGGGGGTGCTCGTGACGGCGAGCCGGTCGGTGATCTACCCGGATCTGCCCAAAGGAGCGGCGAGCGCGAACTGGCGGCTTGCGGTCGGGGCGAGCGCGCGAAAGCTGGTAGAAGAACTCAGGGCCCTGTGAGGCCGGCTGGGAGCCAAATGAACAAGGCCCCGCCGGGTGAGAGTTCCGGCGGGGCCCTGCGTTTCACGGTTCGGCGCCTCACTCTCCCGCACAGGCGGGGCGCATGTTCCTGGCGCGATACAAACGCGCGCCGAACCGTGGTTGTTCCGAGCAGATGGCGCTCGGGCCATGTCCTTCCAGACGCATCCGTGCAGAGTTGTCCGCGCGCCCACTCGGCGCGGCGATTCGCACAAACCCATCCAACGAGACCCGACAGCAATCTGGGCGCGGCGATCTCTGCGTGCAGGATCGTTCGGCCCGGGGCAAAACGGCTCTCTCCGGAAAACGACGAGATGGATCAGACCTGCCCGGCCCGCGGATAGAGAGAACGCGGAGGGCGTTGGGAATATACCAGAGGACACGGCTGCCGCAAGCGCTTTTGGTGCTTTCGGGGGAGTTTGACTGGTTTGCGGTCCTTGCGAGCCGCCGGAAAGGGTTGCCCAGATTTCCACGGGCCCGCGGGCCGTCCCATGGCCGCGGACGGGCCGGAAACCGGCCTCACATGGGCTTCTTTTCGATCGTCAGATCGTAGATGCTCAGGAGCTTCTCCTTGTCGAAGATCATCTCCTGGCGCGTCGCGCCGACGATGTCGTACTCGGTCGTCAGCTCGATCGCATCCACCGGGCAGGCTTCCTCGCACATGCCGCAGTAGATGCAGCGGAGCTCGTCGATCTCGAACTTGGCCGGGTACTTCTCGCGGTCGTCCCAGGGGCTCTCGGCGGCCTGGATGTGGATGCAGTTGGCGGGGCAGAGCGTCGGGCACATCATGCAGGCGACGCACTTGACGCGCCCCTTCTCATCCCGGTTCAGGCGGTGCACGCCCCGAAAGTTGCTCGGCTCGAAGCCGCTGATCTCGGGGGGAAAATCCTCCCGGCGGACCTCCGGGTACTGCATGGTGCGGTTGGTGCGGCCGGCGCCGAAGGAGGTCACGAAGTGCTTCAGGGTTGTACCGAACCCCTTGATGATCTCGGGCAGGTAGGTGGCCTCCGCGGCCGTCATCACGGGGGGCTCGAGGCGGAGCAGTTCTTCGC
>DASZWV010000243.1:0-4052 GCA_035546115.1 Phycisphaerales bacterium | reverse complement strand
CTTCCGACGCTTCTTGACCGGGATCAATGGCTCGATCGACGCCCACAGTTCATCGTCCAACAGCGGCTTGGCCATGCGCGTGCCTCCTTGCACACTCCGGCCATCCGCAAGGACCATGCCATTCTGTTAGAGACTCTAAGTGATCCTCGCCTACCCCGCTGGGGTAGGAAGACAATGGCAGGAGAGTACGTGGTGGTCCACGCTTTCCAGGGGTGCAAAGCCACCCCTGGCAACCTTCGCCCATCCCTCCGGGATAAAGAAGCCGAACTGTTTGGTCTCGCCATCTCGAGCCGACACCGCGCCAGGTCAATCAAGCGAGGTTCCGGGTCGAGGCGGCACTCCTCCGGGTGGACCTGATGCTCCGCCGGGTCCACACGATGCTCCGGCAGGTCGAGGTGATGCTCCGCCGCGTCGAGCGGGTGCTCTGTCGGGTCCACCTGATGCTCTTCCAGGTCGAGGAGATGCTCCATCAGCTCGACCCGGAAGAGCATCCGCGAGCGTCCTCCGGCGTTATCTGGGCGGGAGTGCGGGTCGAGATGCGGCGTTGCGCGCTCCGCGGCGCCTGGTTTTGGTGTGCATCCCTCCCTCGCCCCAGCCGGCGGGAATTGTATTGAAACTTGCCGAATAACCACCCTCGTGTGCGAATGCTGGCCGCGCGCCTCGCGTGGTCACAGTGATGGGCCGCCGTCCGGGGCGAGGGAGGGGTGTGCCGTGCGGGCGAGAATAAACTCTGCACATGGAGAGTCGCCCGTCGCTGTTCGGCTGGGACATGCGCGTGACCGATGCGCGGGGCGTCTCGCGCTTCGTGCCTCTGGCGAGCGTGCTTCCCGACACGGAGACCGCCCCGGGGCAACGCGAGCTCGTGATACGCCTCTGCCGCCGCTCTCTTCCGCTTTGTTCCCGCGTGCTGTTCCTCGTCGCCGTGTTCATGGGCGTCCCGGTCTGGTTCGGCCTGAGTTTCCTCGCGGTGCAAGTCTTCCCGCGCGTGCAGAGCCAGGTGGGATCACTCGCCGTTGGAGTCGCGGGCCTGATCGGGGGAGCTGCGGCCAGCTTCGCGATTGTCCGGCTGCTTTGGATTCCCTCCGTTCGGCGGACATACGACCGGAAGTTCGTGGCGGCCGCGATGACGGAGGGGGTCTGCGCGACGTGCCTGTATCCGCTGAACGGGCTCGCCCCCGACGGGGACCGCTGCGTTGTGTGCCCGGAGTGCGGCGGCGCGTGGCGTCGCCAATAAGCGGCTCGGCGGGGTGACAGCGGTCCGCTCCTGCGCCCGCAAACCCAGAAGATCGCGCAACTTCGAAAAAATCGTTCCAGGCGCTTCAGTCGCCCTTGGGTAGGGCCGATTTCTGTCTGCCGCGCGGGTCAACACCACTCGGCGCTCGGAGGTTTCTCTCCCGACACGACCGGCAAGCGCGGGCTGTTCCGGTGACGGGAATACGCCGGTTCGCTCGCCACGCCTAACTCTCTTTGTGCCGCCCGGGCCCCCACAAGGGTCCGGGCGGTTTTTGTGCGCTGTACGGTCTGCGTTCTCCGGTTTGCGGCGTTTGATCCCCCTCCCCCTTTGGCCTACTCTTTCCATCCCTCGGCGGCCGCGGCTGCCGGGGTGATCCCGCAACCCCCCGAACCTTTCGTGCACCCCTTTTCCTCGACCAGAGAGCACTCCTCAGCATGATCTCCGCGCAGCGTAAGCAGACGGCTATTCGTGAACATCAGGTCCATGCCAAGGACTCCGGCTCGCCCGAGGTGCAGATCTCCGTGCTCACCGAGCGCATCAGCGCCCTGAGCGAGCACCTGCAGAGCCACAAGAAGGACAACTCTTCGCGTCGCGGGCTGACGCTGATGGTCTCTCGCCGCAACCGGCTGCTGAAGTTCCTCGCGGCGGAGGACCAGGAGCGGTACACGGGCCTCATCGGGAAGCTGGGGCTGCGCAAGTAAGGCATTCCAGGCTCGCGTGTCGAAAGACCCGCGAGCCTTTTTCTTATGCCCATCCAACGGGGATGGGCGGGGGTCGGGGGCGGCCGCGGGTCACGGGACCGGGTGGCAGTGGGCAGTCGGCTGTTGGGATCTGGATCCGGGCACCTCCACGCTCTGCGTGGAGTGTGAAAGACAAGACGCCACGCGGAGCGTGGCGGTACCCGGGGCCGGTCAACAGCCCGTTGCCTTCTGCCTCTGGCGTCTCCGGACACGCGGCCGGAACATTGGTCCGGCCGGCGAAGCGTCCGACATTCCGCACCCTTGGCCCAGCGGAACGTCCGCTCTTCCGGTCCAGCCGCACCCACGGGGTGCAGAGGAACTGAAGACATGACATCTCCATTGGGTTCGATCCGCGTCGAGCGTCAGATCGGCGGGCGCACGCTCACCCTCGAGACGGGCACGGTCGCCAAGCTGTGCGACGCCGCGGTGATCGCGACGTATGGCGGGACGACGGTGCTCGCGACGGTGGTTCGCGCCAAGCCTCGCGAGGGGCTGGACTTCTTCCCGCTGACGGTGGACTACCGCGAGAAGGCCTCGGCCGCGGGCAAGTTCCCGGGCGGGTTCCGCAAGCGCGAGGGAGCGCCGAACGAGAAGGAAATCCTGACGATGCGGATGATCGATCGCCCGATCCGTCCGCTGTTCCCGGATGGGTTCCTGGATGAGATCCAGATCCAGGTGTTCGTGATGAGCCACGACCAGGAGAACGACTCGGACGTTCTGGCGGGGACGGCGGCGAGCGCGGCGCTGGCGATCAGCGATGCGCCGTTCGAGGGGCCGACGGCGACGGTGCGCGTCGGTCGGGTGCACACCGACGATGGGCTGCGGTATGTCATCAACCCGACGATGACGCAGCTGGACTACAGCGATCTGGACCTCGTGCTGGCCGGGCACAAGGACGGGATCAACATGATCGAGGTGGGGGCGGCGGAGGTGGATGAGCAGGGCGTGCTCGGGGCCATCGAGGCCGGGTACGATGCGATCCACCAGACGCTGGATGCGATCAACGAGCTGGTGGCCCGGGCGGGCAAGCCGAAGGTCGACGGCGAGCGGCTGCTGCCCTCGCCGGAGATCACCGAGCAGGTGGCCAGGCTCGCGGGCGCCAGGATGGAAGCGGCCCGGCGCGTGCCCGGCAAGGCCGCTCGCGGCGAGGCGGTGGATGCGCTGATCGCCGAGGTGCTCGATCAGCACTTCCCGGTGAAGCTCGGCGCGAGCTACGAGGAGTTCGTGACCTCGACCAAGCGCCGCGCGATGGCGAAGGACGCCCTGCGCCGGCTCGAGGAGAAGACGACGCGCCGGCTGATCGTGGAGACGGGCGTTCGCGCCGATGGGCGCACGTACGAGCAGCTCCGGCCGATCACGGGCGCGGTGGGGATCTTCCAGCGGACGCACGGCTCGGCGCTGTTCCAGCGCGGCGAGACGCAGAGCCTGGTCTCGGTGACCCTCGGCACGGGCAAGGATGAGCAGATCATCGACGGCCTGCTGCCGGAGTACTCCAAGAAGTTCACGCTGCACTACAACTTCCCGCCGTTCTCCACCGGCGAGGCCAAGCGCATCACCGGGCCTGGCCGGCGCGAGATCGGGCACGGGGCGCTCGCGGAGCGGTCGCTCATGGGCATCCTGCCCAGCCCGGAGGAGTTCCCGTACACGATCCGCGTGGTGAGCGACATCACCGAGAGCAACGGGTCGTCGTCGATGGCGAGCGTGTGCGGCGGGTGCCTGGCGCTGATGGATGCGGGCGTGCCGATCAAGGCGACGGTCGCGGGCATCTCCGTCGGGCGGTTCACCGACGACGACGGCGAGCGCGAGGTCTTCGTCACCGACATCATCGGCGAGGAGGACTTCTTCGGCGACATGGACTTCAAGGTGTCGGGGACGCGCGAGGGGATCACGGGGATCCAGCTGGATCTCAAGGCGCGCGGCCTGTCGATCGACCAGATCGCCCGCACCTTCGAGCAGGCCCGCAAGGGACGGCTCGAGATCATCGACATCATGGAGGGCGTGCTCCCGGGGCCGCGCGAGAGCATCAGCGTGAACGCGCCGCGCCTGGTCACGATCCACATCAACCCGGAGAAGATCGG
>DASZWV010000242.1:0-2592 GCA_035546115.1 Phycisphaerales bacterium | reverse complement strand
ATCCGGCTGCGACGCCAGCGCGTGGTCATCCACAAAAGGCCGCAGGTTGAACGGCCACGAGATGTTCACGCTCGCCTGGCTTCCCGGCCCGTTGAACCACGCCGGAACTGTCAGCGGGCTGATCCCGCTCTCCCGCGGCTGCCATTCCTTGTACTGCTCCGCGTACAGCCCAAGCGCCACGCCGATCTGCCGCTGGTTCGAGAGGCACACCGCCTGCTGGGCCGCGGCCCGCGCCTTGCCGAGGGCCGGGAGCGTGAGCGCAATGAGCACGGCGATCACCGCGATCACCACCAGAAGCTCGACCAGGGTAAAGCCCGCTCCCGCCCCACGCCCGGCCGCGCAAGTCCTTGCCCGCCCTCGCGAAAGAGATGTCCACCGGGCCTTCACACGCACAGCCTACCTCGGTTTCAACGCGCACGCCAGACCACATGCCACTGGACACATCGAGCGACTTTCGGTACCTTGCCGCCCGCCACGGAAGGCCCTCGCCCCCCCCCGCCTCACCAGGCGACCACAGGAGCCATCCATGCGACTCTCGGCCCGTCTCATGTGCCTCGGCGCGCTCGTCCTTGCATCGCACGCGGCGGCGCAGATCACCACGCCGCCGTATCCCCACCCGATCATCACCGAGATCCTCTACGCTGTTCCCAGCGGGCCCCGCGGCGACGCCAACGCCGACGGCACCCGCGACGCCGTCGGCGATGAGTTCATCGAGATCGTCAACCCGCACGACAAGCCCATCCAGCTCAAGGGCTACACGCTCCTCGACGCCGACGCCTGGGACCCCGGCGCGTCCAAGCGCGACACGCCCGCCAAGCCCGGCCACGCGAGCCCCGCCGGCGATCCCGGCAAGCCCAAGGAAACCGAGCACCGCTCCGAGGTGCGCTTCACCTTCCCCGACCTCGAGCTCAAGCCCGGCGAGGTCGCCGTCGTCTTCAACGGCTACAAGGCGAGCATCCCGGGCAACGTCGGCGACTCCACCAGGGCCGCGCCGAGGAACGAGACATTCCACAACGCCTACGTCTTCACGATGAACAACGATTCGCCCTACGCCGCGCTCGGCAACGAGGGCGACTTCGTCGTCCTGATGGCCCCCGGCGCCAAGCCCGTCCACGTCGTGAAGTGGGGGAGCACTTCCAAGAACCCGCCCAAGGATGCGATCATCTCCGAGGAGGCGCCCAAGTCCATGGGCAGCGTGCAGCGCGACGGCGTGCACGGCAAGCTCATCCCCCACAAGGAGCTCAAGGGCGACCTCGGCGGCACGACGTTCTCGCCCGGCGTCTTCTCGCTCGAGCCGGGCGTGGATGCTCCGAAGAAGAAGCCGCCCGCCGATCCATCGCACACGAACAAGCCCAGGAAGTAGCGAGCGCTCCGCGCCGGGTCCGCCCATCGGTGCGCCGCGACGTGCCTTCGTCCCGGGATTTCATGGCAGCGCGGCCGCGGCCGGTCAACCATCAGCGATGCCCGCGACCTGCACCTGGTTCGACGCCCATCTCGATCTCGCCTGCCTCGCCGTGAACGGCCGCGACATGTTCGCGCAGCCCGAGGACATCCACGAAAAGCCCGGCCCCGCGGGCGCCACGCTCCCCTCGCTCATCGAGGGCCGCGTGCGGCTCTGCCTTGGCACCATCTTCACCGAGCCCGACGGCGAGGGGCCCGAGGGCTACCCCGCGGGCGATGTCGAGCGCGCCCACACCGTCGGCCGCGCCCAGCTCGAGGCGTACCTCACCTGGCGAGACCGCGCCGTCATCTCCCTGGACCGCCTCGCCGCGCTCCGCGCGCAACACGCGGGGGGGAGCGGGGGCCTCGGCGAGATCCGCGCCGGGATGGGCGTGTCCGAGGTGGTCCCGCTCTCGACGCGCGCCACGCTCGCCCGCATCCCCGCCAGGCCGCCCATCCACCTGGGCATCCTCATCGAGAACGCCGACATCATCAAGTCGCCGGACCAGCTCGCCTGGTGGCAGGAGCGCGGCGTGGTCGCCGTCGGCATGGCGTGGGCCAAATCGTCGCGCTACGCGGGCGGCAACCGGTCTTCGGACGGCCTCACGCCCCTCGGCAAGGACCTCGTCCGCGAGATGGACCGCCTCGGCATCGTGCACGATGTCTCCCACCTCTCCGACCGCGCCTTCGCCGACCTGTGCGAGACGACCGACAAGCTCCTCATCGCCTCGCACTCCAACTGCCGCGCCATCACCGATCCCTCGGGCGCGAACCAGCGCCACCTCACCGACGCCCAGATCGTCGAGATCGCCCGCCGGGGCGGCGTGATCGGCCTGAACCTGTTCTCGATGTTCCTGACGCCGCGGTGCGGCGAATCGGGAAGAGCCACGATCGATGAGACCATCGCGCACCTCGAGCGCATCTGCGAACTCGCGGGAGAGGGGGGCGGGGTGGGGGGGCGCAGGCACATCGGCCTCGGCAGCGACATGGACGGCGGCTTCGCGGCCGACCGCCTGCCCAAGGGCATCAACCGCCCGCGCGACTACCAGCGCCTCGCCGAGGCCCTCGCCGACCGCCACTGGTCGGATGCGGACATCGACGCGTTCGCGGCCGGGAACTGGATGAGGGTGTTTGGGCAGTGCGGGGGGCGGG
>DASZWV010000241.1:0-3286 GCA_035546115.1 Phycisphaerales bacterium | reverse complement strand
GAGGCGGCGACGAACTACACGATGAGGGGGCGGTATCGCGACAACTCGGGCGTGGGCGTGTCGGAGTATTCGTACTGGAGCACGCGGAACATCCGCACGGCGCCGCCGTCGGCGGTGTTCCCGTACACCGAGATTGACATCCGAAAGTATCCGCTGCCGAACTGGACGCTGGATGCGGGCGGTGCGGTGGCGCTGCCGGTTGGGGGGTCGCTCACGCTCGGCTCCGCCCAGAACGAGCTGCTCGCACGCCTGGACGGGGGTGCTTCGGGGAATGTCGTCACGAATCCGAGCGCGCTCGCGGCCGCCGTGCCGGTTCGCGTGTCGGTGTCGGCCGGCGCGGATGCGCTTGCGCTTGGGGCTTCGACGCTGCGGTACCAGGACGATTCGTGCGTCACGCACACGATCTATCTGCCGGCGATCGATCTGGCCGCGGGAGAGACGGCGTACTACTGGGTGGATACCAGCGGCAGCACGTACGTGGGGCAGGGCACGGACACCGATCCGGTGTTCACAACGCTGGCGCGCGGAACGGTGACGCCGTGGGCCGTGCGGCAGCCGGGGTACGTCGTGGAGACGTTCGCCACGGGGTTCCAACTGCCCGTGAACATCGCGTTCGTGCCGAATCCGGGGCCGAATCCCTCGGACATTCTGTGCTACGTGACGGAGCTGTACGGGCAGGTGATGATGGTGACGCGCGATGGGACGGTTGGCGTGTACGCCTCGAACCTGCTGAACTATCCGCCCACGGGCGTGTTCCCCGGGTCGGGCGAGTGCGGGGTGGCGGGGATCGTCGTCGAGCCGGGGACGGGGGACCTGTTCGTGGACATGCTGTACGCGGTGACGCCGGGCGACCCTTCGAACCTGCGGCCGAAGATCGTCCGGATGCACTCGACCGACGGCGGGCGCACGATGGCGACGCAGACGACGATCATCACGTTTCCGAGCGAGCAGCAGGGGCAGTCGCACCAGATCTCGAATCTTTCGATCGGGCCGGACGGCAAGCTCTACGTGCACATGGGCGACGGCATGGACGCCACGCGCGGACAGACGATCACGTCGGATCGAGGCAAGATCCTGCGGATGAACTTCGACGGCACGCCGCCGGCGGACAATCCGTTCTACGCGAGCGCGCCGGGCGTGACGGGCACGCCGACGGTCGCGACGCAGCTGATCTGGCTCTACGGCGTGCGCAACCCGTTCGGCGGGGCGTGGCGGGCCAGCGATGGGCAGCACTACAGCATCGAGAACGGCCCGAGCAACGACCGGATCTCGATGTGCGTGGCCGGGCGGAACTATCTGTACAACGGGACGGACTCGTCGATGGCGAACTACAACATTCTGGGCGTGTCGACGAGCCCGCTGGTGAGCGCGTGGTATCCGGCCCACGGGCCGGTGAACATCGCGTTCGCCCAGACGGCGACGTTCGGCGGGTCGGGGTTCCCCGCGGACAAGATGGACCACATGTTCGCATCGGAGTCCGGGCCGACGTACGCGACGGGGCCGCAGACGCTTGGGAAGCGCATCTCGGAACTGGTGGTTGCGCCGTCGACGGGGGCGCTGATCTCGGGCCCGGTCCCGCTGGTTGAGTACATCGGGTCCGGGCAGGCCTCGTGCGTGGGGCTCGCGTTCGGGCCGGATGGGCTGTACTTCACGGATCTCTACAAGGATGCGTCGATGACGCCCAGCGAGCGGGGCGCGAACCTGCTCCGCATCCGGTACGTCGGCTCGAGCGGGCCGTGCCCGGCGTGCCCGGCGGACTTCAACGCCTCGGGCGGGCTGGATGTGCAGGACATCTTCGATTTCCTGAACGCCTGGTTCGCGGGCGACCCGCGGGCGGACTTCAACGGCCTCGGCGGGACGAGCGTGCAGGACATCTTCGACTTCCTGAACGCCTGGTTTGCCGGCTGCTGAGCGTTTCGCCGATGCGGGAACGCCCGTGCGAGGGGATCTACCCTCTCGGCCGAGCCGATCGCCGTGCGCGCGGCTCGCGGGAGTCGCGACGTGCTGAACGTGCAGAGCTTTTCGAAGGCCTACAAGGGTCACGTCGCGGTGCAGGGGCTCACCTGCCAGGTGAACGCGGGCGAGGTGCTCGCGCTCGCGGGGCCCAACGGCGCCGGGAAGACGACCACGATGCGGTGCATCGCGGGGATCATCCCGCCCAGCGAGGGGCGGCTGATGGTGGGGGGGTTCGACGTCGTGGAGCAGCCCGTGGAGGCCAAGCGGCTGCTGGCGTACGTGCCGGATGATCCGCGCCTGTTCGATGCGCTCACGGTGGATGAGCACCTGGAGTTCACCGCGAGCGCCTACCGCGTGGCGGACTGGAAGGCCCGGGCGCAGGCGCTCATGGAGCGGTTCGAGCTGGTGGACCACCGCCGGAAGGTGGCCCTGGAGCTCTCGCGCGGGATGCGGCAGAAGGTGGCGATCTGCTGCGCCTACCTGCACGAGCCCTCGCTGGTGATGCTCGACGAGCCGCTGACGGGGCTGGACCCTCGCGGGATCCGCACGATGAAGGACACGATCGCCGAGCGGGCCAGGGCCGGAGCGGCGGTGATCGTGAGCTCGCACCTGCTGCAGCTTGTCGAGGGGCTGTGCACGAAGCTGCTCATCCTGCACCAGGGGCGGCTGGTGTTCGTGGGCGACTTCGCGGAGGCGCGCCGGAAGTTCGCCGTCGAGGGGAGCGCGGATGCTTCGCTGGAGGAAGTGTTCTTCCGGGCGACGGAGGAGGCAGCGGCGCCGCCGAGCGCGCCGCCCACGGTCTCACCATTGGCGCCGCAGAAGCAGAACGGGGCGGTGTGAGCCATGCACCCCGCGCTCTTCAAGCTCACGTATCTCCTGTTCAAGGGGTGGGTCCGCCGGCAGTTCAGCGGGGGCTCGATCAAGCGGACCGTCGCCGGGATTGTCGCGGCGGTGATGTTCCTGCTGTGGTTCGGCAACTTCGCGGTCTGGACGGCCTTCGGGACGGCGATGGACCCGCGGGACACGCTGATGCTGCTGCCGGCGATCCTCACGGCGCTCGCGCTGGTGCCGATCCTGCTGGGCAACGACGACCGGGCGCTGGCGTTCACGCCGGCGGAGATCGATTTCCTGTTCCCGGGGCCGTTCAGCCGGCGCGACCTGGTGCTCTCGAAGCTCTTCCGGATCACGCTCGGCGCGCTGCTGGGGTCGATCTTCTTCGGGATGGCGTTCCGGCGGTTCGCGGCGTGGGTGCCCCTGAGCTTTGTCGGCGCGGCGCTGGCGCTGGTGTTCGTGAACCTGCTCACGACCGTCGTGGCGCTGGTGCGCGACA
>DASZWV010000240.1:0-8162 GCA_035546115.1 Phycisphaerales bacterium | reverse complement strand
AATCCTGAAATCGGGGATGTTTTATTCGTGCATGGCCGGCGTCGGCCTCCGGGAGGTGGCTCGTTGCACCGAAGTAGACGCCCGACCCGACGAGGAACCGGTCCTCGGCCTTGGCAAGGCGCGAGGCGCTCCAGGTGAAGCGGGGCCACTCGGGTTGTTGCCAGTTCCAAGGCATGATCGATATCCGGCGGTGATATCGATCAAGTATTGGCTCGTTTTTGATCGATATATAGAAACATATCGATCATTCATGATGATTTTTTGATCGATATATGGTGCGGATATCGATCATTTCACCGTCCATTGACCGAACAAATCCTGAAATCGGGGATGTTTTATTCGTGCATGGCCGGCGTCGGCCCCGTGCGCGGGTTGGCCGGGCCCGGCTTGCCCTCGGGTGTTTCGTAGGGCGGGAAGGCGAAGGGGGTCGGGTCGCCGCTCCCGGGCTTGCCGGTGCGCGGGTCGCGCGGGGACCACTCGATCTTGTCGTCGCCGAGAAGGGTCCCCGTGGCGAAGGCGAGATCGACCTGGGCGATCTGGTAGTCGGCAAGGGCGGTGATCTCGCTGGTCTGCTCGTTGGCGAGGCGTGCCGCGGCGTCGAGGACGTCGGTGGACGTTCGTGCGCCGGCGTCGAACTGGTGGCGCTCGCCCTCGAGGGTGCGTGCGGCGAGGATGACGCTCTGCCGTGCGGCGAGGATGCGCTGCCAGGCGGCGTCGAGGGCGTCCACAGCGCCGAGCACCTCGGCCTTGATGGACAGGGCGCGGGCTTCTTTGGTGGACAGCCGCTGGAGCCGCGTGAGGATGGCGGACTGCACGCGGGCCTTGGCGGCCTCGTTGCCGATGGGGATCTCGCCGCGGAGCGACGCCGACCACGTGCGGAAGTTCCGGGCGGCGAGCTGGTCGACGGAGGCGCCGAGATCGGTGCCCAGGCCGGGGATGGAGTACTGGAAGTCGAGCGTGAACAGCGGGAGGGCCTGGTTCTTGTTGAACTCGATGGTGGAGTAGTCCTGGGCGAGCTGGAGCTCCAGCTCGAGCATCTCCATCCGGTTGGCGACGCCGACGGAGGCGAGGGCCGGACCGTCGAACTGGTAGCGGACGGGGTCCGGGGGCGTGACGGCGATGATGCGGGTGCGCGAGTCGATCTCGAGGCCCTTGATGTTCAGAAGGCGCTTGAGCTCGCGCTGCTGGTCGAGGAGGTCCTTCTCGGCGAGGATGATCTGCTCGAGCTGGCTGGCGGCGCCCGACTGCGCGCGGGTGATCTCGAGCTCGGCGGCGTCGCCGGCGTTGACGCGGCGTTTGGCGCTCTCGAGCTGTGCGAGGCCGACCTCGTACTGCTTCTGGCGCACCTCGAGGGTCTTGGAGGCGGCGTAGAGGCGCCAGTAGGCGCGGTCGGCGTTGGCGATCTGCCGGATGATCTCGAGCTTAGTGGCGGCCTCGGCAAGGTCGCGGTTGTACGCGGCGATGCGGATGGAGTAGGTATTGGCCCGCCGGCCCGCCCCGCGCAGCAGCGGCTGGGAGAGCGAGAACGCCAGCGCGGACTGGTACGCCGAGTTCGCGGTGAAGAACGGGTTGTTGGTCCGCGAGCGGTTCTCGGAGAAGTTCACGCTGGCGCGCCCGCCCGAGCGGAGCGGGACGTCGACCTCGCCGCCGAAGGTGGTGAGCTTCTGCTGGTTGGCGGTGGTGGTGTCGAGCGTCGGCTGGTCGATGTTCTGGAAGCTGGCGAAGGGCTTGAAGACGGCCTCGAACTTGGCCTCCTCGGCGCGGAGGCCCTCGGTCTGGATGAGCGGATCGACGAGCACGACGCGGAGGTCGAGGTTGTTCTCGAGCACGGCCGCGCGGGCGTCCTCCAGGCGCATCTCGGCGGTGGGCGCGCTGGCGAAGCGCGAGGTGTACTTCTCGCCGACGGTGGGCGGGGGCGGGGCCTCGGGGGCGGGAAGGGCGTACTTGTCCCTGTCGAGGCGGTCGATGGCGCGGAGGCGGTCTCGCGCCGGACGCGTGCCGTAGTCGGAGTCGGCGGAGGTGAGGGGGTTGGAGCAACCGCACAGCAGCAAAGCGGAAAAGCAGCAAAGCAGAAAATTCGGAATGGAGACCCACGCGGTGTTCTTCATTTGCTGCTTTGCCATTTGCTGGTTTGCTGTTTTCCTTACTCATGCCGCAGCGCATCGATCGGGTCCAGCCGCGCCGCGGCGATGGCGGGGATGAGGCCGAACACGACGCCCACGCCCGAGCAGAACAGCACCGCGAGCGCCGCGGCCCACACGGGGACGTACGCCTCGGAGAAGGCCTTGGTGGACAGGCGGATGGCGGCGATGGCCGGATAGCCGATGCCCAGGCCGATGGCCGCGCCGACGACGCATAAGACGATGGACTCAACGAGGAACTGCAGAAGGACGACCTGGGGCTTGGCGCCGACGGCCTTGCGCAGGCCGATCTCGCGGGTGCGCTCCTTCACGGAGACGAACTGGATGACCATGATGCCCACGCCGCCGACGACGAGCGCGATCATCACCAGCGCGCTGAGGAAGATGGTCATGATGGTCCCCATGCGGCGGACCTGGGCGATGTACTGCTCGATGGCCTCGACGCCGAAGGTGTTCGGATCGGTGGGCTTGAGGTGCCGCTCGTTGCGGAGGTAGAAGGACACCTCGGCCTTGGCGTCCTCGAAGAGCTCGGGCTTCTTCGTCTGGGCGACGACGTAGATCCCGTTGTCGGGCTTCATGACCTGGGCGGTGTTGAAGGGGATGTAGACCTCGCTCTGCGCGTCGTCGGGGTGGAACATGGGGGCGACGGCCTTGGTCTCCACGACGCCGACGATGAGGAAGCGGCGATCGCCGACGAGGATGTAGTTGCCGGGCCCGCCCCCGGGAAGGTTCATCTCCTCGACGGCCTTGTCGTTCACCAGGCAGACGTTGCGGACCGACTCGAGATCGATGGAGGAGAACGGGCGCCCGACGGTGACGAACCGCTGCTCGATTTCGTGCCAGACGGGTCGGATGCCCTGCACGTGCACGAAGGGCTTGCGCTGCTCGTGGAACTGCAGGGGGACGGAGAAGTCGAGGATGGGCGTGAGGCGGTCGAGCGACGGGCAGCGGGCGAGCATGCCGTCGGCCTCGCTCACGTTCAGGCGGACCTGCCGCCAGGAGAAGCGGTTGCGGGCCTCGTGCGGAAAGCGGGGGAAGACCCAGACCTTGTTGGCGCCAACGGACTCGAACTCCTTCAGGATGTTGCGCTTGAAGCCCTCGGAGCCGCCCACGATGACGATCAGCGCGGCCACGCCGATGACGATCATGAGCATCGCGAGCGCAGCCCGGACCTTGTTGGCCCACATCTGGGCCAGGGCGAGCAGCACGGTCTGGGCGAGGAGTCGGACGGGGAGCATCGGGGTAGTGCTGAGGACTGAGGGCTGAGGAGGGCAGGAGACGCTACGTGTTCAGGACGGATTGCGCGGCCCCCGGAACGACCTTGGCCGTGGGTGCGCCGTTGTGCGGGCCGGCGAGTTCCGCGGCGGCCACGGCCATGCGGTCGAGGTACTCGCGGTGGATGGGGTCGTTGCGCGTGGGGTTGTCGGAGACGATCTTGCCGTCCCGCAGGCGGACGATGCGTTCGGCGTGGCCGGCGATGTCTTCCTCGTGGGTGACGATGATGATGGTCTGGCCCTCCTTGTGCAGGGCCTTGAAGAGGTTGATGATCTCCTCGCTGGTCTTGGAGTCGAGGTTGCCGGTGGGCTCGTCGGCCAGGAGCATGGCGGGCTCGTTCACCAGGGCGCGGGCGATGGCGACGCGCTGGCGCTGCCCGCCCGAGAGCTGGTTGGGCCGGTGCTTCATGCGGTCCTTCAGGCCGACGCGCTCGAGGGCCTTCTTCGCCCGCTCCCTGGCGCCCCACCAGTGCTTGACGGAGTAGATGAGCGGGAGCATGACGTTCTGCAGCGCGGTGGCGCGCGAGAGCAGCTCGAAGGACTGGAACACGAAGCCGATCTCCTCGTTGCGGACGGTGGCGAGGTTGGAGGCGTCCATCCGGGCGACGCGCTTGCCCGAGAGGAGGTACTCGCCGCGGGTCGGGCGGTCCAGGCAGCCGAGGATGTTCATGAGCGTGCTCTTGCCCGAGCCGGAGGCGCCCATGATGGCGACGAACTCGCCCTTCTCGATCAGGAGATCCACGCCGCGGAGCGCGTGCACGCGCTCGACGCCGACGCGGTAGATCTTCTCGATGGAGGAGAGCTTGATGGTCATGGGAACACGGCGCACAGAGCAAATAGCAGAGCAGCACATCGAGCCGAACTCAGCCGCCAGCGGGTTGTTTGCCATCGGCGGCGCTCGCCTCGGCGGGCTTGTCGTTCTTCTTGTCCTTCTCCTCGGGCTTGGCGATGGCCTTGGCGTCGCCCTCCTCGACGACCTCCTGGTCTTGGCGGAGGTTCATGAGGACCTTGAAGGGGCCGGTGACGATCTGCTCCCCCTCCTTGAGGCCGGCGAGGACGACGGTGCGGGTGAGGTCGCTCGTGCCGATCTGCACGGGCGTGGCGACGGTCTTGCGGACGGGCTTGCCGTCGGAGGTGGTCTTGCCGGGGACATCCTCCAGGCGGTAGACCACGTGCGCGAACGTGTTGTTCTTCTGGATGTTGGGGTTGTCCTGCGTGATGGACTTGGGCAGGTCGTCCACCTTGCGATCCACCACGGCCTGGCTGGGCACGACCAGGACGTCGCGGAGCATCTCGACCTGGATGTCGGTGTTGGCCGTGAGGCCCGAGCGGAGGGTCTCGCCCTTCTCGAGCTGGATGGGGATCCACACCTCGAAGTAGCCGGTGGCGTCCTTGTCGAGCTTGCGCTGCAGCTCGACGCGCTCGACGGTCCCCTTGAACTCGCGCTCGCCGTACGCGTTGATGTAGACCTTTGCCGGCTGGTTGTTCTTGACGGGAACGATGTTGCTCTCGTCCACGCGCGCCTTGAGGATCATGTCGGAGAGATTCGCGATCTCCATGATGACCGAGCCGGGAGAGTTGAGCGTGCCCACGACGACGAGCTCGCCCTCCTCGGCGTCGAGCGTGGTGATGGTGCCGTCCAGCGGGCTGGAGATGACGGTGTTCTCGAGGTCCTTCTCGACGCGGACGACCTCGGCGCGGGCCCGCTCGATGGAGTGCTCCGTGGCCCGCAGGGCGCTGGCCGCCTGGGCGTAGTCGTTCTCCGCGGCCTCGAGCTGCGACTTGGAGAAATCGCCCGAGCCGACGAGCCGCTGGACGCGGTCGCGCTCCAGCTCCATCCGCTGCACGAGCGCCTGGGCGCCCTCCAGGCGGGCCTCCTCGCCCTTGAGCGCGGCCTTGGAGACATCCAGCTGGGCCTGCAGGTCGCGGGCGTCGAGTCGGACGATCACATCACCCTTCTTGACGGCGTCGTTCTCGCGGAAGGGCAGCGCGGTGATCCGCGCCGAGACCTGGGCGCTGATCTTCACGACCGTGCGCGGCTCGATCTGGCCGGGGGCGGAGACGGTCTTGGACAGCTCACCCTTGCCGACTTTCTCGATTCGGACCTCCGAGGGCTTGTCGCCCGGCAGGTACGACTCGATCTGCTTGCGCCACTCCTTGTTCTGCCAGACGAAGTAGCCACTCCCGGCGCAGAGCAGGGCGAGCACGACGAAGATCACCAGGAACCACTTCCACATGTCCTGCTCCCAAACCCTTGCCGCGCACAGATTTGTGGCGGGTTCCGCCGAATGCTCGGCCAGGGATGCCCCGGCCCGCATCGCGCCACGCCGATTGCGTGTTCCTCGTTCCCATGGCCCGACCCACTCGTTCGCCGTCCGTGGCGTTATGACAACCTCTTCATCCTATGGGAGCCCATGCGAATCGTTGCCCGGACGGGGCGAGTTTGCGTGGATGCCCGTCCACCTGGATCGATCCGGATTGCAGAGCTGTCCATCCTCCATGTTCCCGCACTATCAGGGGATTGCTGGGCCGAAGGGTCCCGATAACTTGCCGGTCCGGGCCCGGATTCGCGGGGTTCGGGGCCGCGACGCTGAACGGCATCGATCTGTGTTGGGACCGGACCACGGGCGGGCCGTGGCGCACCGAACGGGCCGGATCGTGACATCCGGCGCACCCGGCTCCGCGGTGCCTTGCCCGGCTCGCGGCGGATAGTCTGTCGACATGGAAAACGCGAGCGTGGGCGTGCAGGGCTTCTGCCGGTCGTGCGACTATCCGCTCGGGGCGGTCGTGGGGAATCGTTGCCCGGAGTGCGGGCGCGAGTTTGATCCGTCGGATGCGAGGACCTTTGAGAAACGGCCGCGGCAGGCTCGACGACGGCGGTTGATGGTGCGGATCGCGATCCCGGTCGGGGCGCTGCTGGCGCTCGTGGTGCTGTTTCCGCGCGGATATGTGGTGGGGACGATCGGGTTCTCCTGCGCGTGCGGCGAGACGCTGACGGCGACGCGCAAGCAGCTCATCGGGCCGTCGTGGCTGCCGATCGCGTATCCGCACTGGACGACGGTGCCGCAGGCGTCGACGCTGCACCTGCACACCTGGATGTTCACGGTGAGCGCGACGAAGACGATGTTCAGATGGAACCTCGGCACGCGCCCGGCGGGCATGGTGACGGCGATGGGAACTTCCGGGGCGCGCGGGCCGGGGACGGTGAATGGGCAAATCGCAACGCCGGAGAACGCGGGCGCGGTGCTGGCGAACGTCGTGGGCCAGATGGCGAGGACGGGGGCCTTCGGCGTGCGCGTGGGCAGCGCGGGAATGGGTTCCGCCGGCGGAGCGATGCCGATGAATCCGGCGGCCACGGAGCGGTCGCGCGATTCGAACTGAAAGCGCCGGCTACCTCGCGGCCGCGAGGCAATCCCGGAGAAACGCGTTCACCTCGCGCGGGTGCGAGATGTTGAGCACGTGTGGGCCGTTCTCGATCATCACGTCCGGCCTGACCCTGCGCGGCGAGATGACCCAGTCGCGCGAGCCGTGGATGGCGCGGATGGGGATGCCGGAATCCCGCAGGCCGGACCATTCGAGAACGGCCCGGCCGCCCCAGCGGATGAACGAGAGGGGCACCTCCCTGACCATCCGGGCGAGCAGGCGGCGGTCCTCTCGCGGGATTGTGCCGCCGCGCCCGAGGACGATGGGTGCCGCGAAGAGCGACCAGGAGATCACGCGCTCGGGAACGGGGCGGAGCGCGAACTCGCAGAAGCGGAGGAACGGATGCACGGGCGAGGGCTCGGTGCAGCTGGAAATGAGCACGGCGGCGCGTGCGCCATGCTCAATCCGCCCATCCCCCCCACCACCGCCCGCGCGCAGATGGCGGGCCATCTCGAGAGCGACCATGCCGCCGAGCGAGACGCCGCCGACGATGCAGGGGCGATCGAGTTGCTTTGAGACCAGCGCGGCCATCCGCTCGGCGTAGTGCGGCAGGGTCTCCCGTTTCTCGGGCGGGATCCAGGGCGGGATGATGGCGTCGGGGAAGTCCGCGAGCTGGCGCGTCAGGAAGCGGCGGTCTGCGCCGAGGCCGGGGAGGAGGATGAGATGGGGGGCCATCATCTGGACTTGAAATCATCCAGCATGGCTTCGTCCCATGTGTGATCGGCGGAAAATGTCCCGCTATGGGGCGGAAAGCCCGTGCGGCAGCACGATCGCTTTGCCGAGAAGTCGATCAGGGCGTGCACGTAGTTGTTGATGACGAGCGCGGCCATCGAGCCGTCGGACGACCATCCGATTTGGACCGTCGATGTCTTATCCCGATCAGCAACGTTTGCGACGTTGTAGATGTGCACAGCGTCGAGGATGTGAGGTTCATTGTCGCGGTGGTATGCGTAGAAGTAGCCGGTGTCGCCATCGTCTTCGAAAACCGCCGAATACGAACTCTCGCGGGCGTCGCAAGGATGCCAACTCTTGTCGCCGGGCTGAAATGTGGCTTGATAGCGGAGTTCTGCGGGCACGGCAAGCTCCTGTGGAGCTGTGGGTCGTCAAGCTCGGCCTTCGCTTGAGCGCACGCTCGTAGGTGCAGATTCGGGGTCACACGCCCAGCTTCTCGCGCAAAAACTCCGGCACGTTCTGGATGCCGATGCGTTCCTGGGCGCCGGTGTCGCGGTTGCGCACCGTGACGGTGCCGTCCTTGACGGTCTCCCCGTCGATGGTAAAACAGAACGGGCAGCCGGCCTCATCCATGCGGGCATAGCGCTTGCCG
>DASZWV010000239.1:0-3745 GCA_035546115.1 Phycisphaerales bacterium | reverse complement strand
CATGCGGGCTCTCCTCACGTTTGCCTTCACGCTCGCCATCTACCCAACCCTCTCCACCGTCAACCACACGCCCGTCAACACCGACCTGCTCGCGCTCGCGCCCGCGCTCTTCGGCGAGACCCTCATCGGCACGGCCATGGGGCTCATGGCCTCGCTGCCCATGTACGCCGTGCAGCTCGGCGGCCTGGTCATGGGCCAGCAGGCCGGCCTCTCGCTCGGCCAGGTGTACAACCCCGCGCTCGACGTCGAGACCGACACCCTCGGCCAGTTCCTCCAGTACGGCGCGCTGGTCATCTTCATCCTCATGGGCGGCCTCGAGCTCCTGTTCATGGGCCTCGCCGACACCTTCACCCACGTCCCCATCATGCGGGCCGCGCCCGGCGGCCCGTTCGCCCCCGTCGAGCTGCTCTCGGGCCTGATCGCCTCCGGCTTCGAGCTCGCCCTCCGCGTCAGCGCGCCGGTGCTGTGCATCATCCTCATCGAGACCATCGCCACCTCCCTGCTCGCCCGCACCATCCCGCAGCTCAACATCCAGTCGCTCGGCTTCGCGGTCAAGATCATCATCACGCTCGCGGCCCTCGCGGCCGGGGTGGCGGGCATCCTGCACGCCACCGGCGAGGACACCACGCACGCCCTCGGCGCGATCCTGCGCTGGGCCGGGGGGTTGACGCCCAATGGCTGAGGAGCTCGGTGAACGCACGCAAGCGCCGACCGGGCGTCGGCGCGAGGAGGCCCGGCAGCGCGGCCAGGTCGCACGCTCGCAGGAGTTCGGCGCCGGGCTCGACCTGGTCGCGGCGTTCATCCTGCTGCTGGTCTTCGGCGCGCCGCTGACGGCCGGGCTCGCGGGCATCCTGCGCTACCTCCTCGACGCCCGCGACTCGGGGGCGATCGTGCGCGACGACGGCCTGGCCGACCTCTGCCGCTGGACCGGCGAGCACACGCTGGTCGTGGCGGCCCCGATCATCGGGATCCTGTTCCTCATCACGTTCATCGCCCAGATCGTGCAGGTCGGGTGGAACCCGACGCTCGAGCCGCTCATGCCGACGCTCAACCGGCTCAACCCGCTCTCGGGGTTCCAGAAGCTCTTCGGCACGCGCAACCTCGTCCGCACGGGGCTGGGCCTGCTCAAGATGATCGTGATCGGGGCGATCGTGGTGCACATCGCGCGCAGCGAGTGGGAGAAGATCATCGCGCTCTCGCAGCTGGAGGTCCGGGCCGCGTGGGTGCTCGTCCTGCAGATCCTGGTGCGCCTGCTCACGTGGACGCTCGTGGTCATGCTGCTCATCGGCGTCGCCGACTACGTCTACCAGCGCTGGCAGCTCACCAAGGACCTCATGATGACGCGCCAGGAGGTCCGCGAGGAGCACAAGTCGATGGAGGGCGACCCCGAGATGCGCGGCCGGCGGCTCAAGATCGCCCGCCAGATCGCCCTCCAGCGCCTGCGCTCCAGCGTCCCCAAGGCGAACGTCATCGTCACCAACCCGACGCACTACGCCGTCGCGCTGCAGTACGACGCCAAAAGCATGGCCGCGCCCAAGGTCGTCGCCAAGGGCGCCGACTTCATGGCGCTCCGCATCCGCGAGATCGCGGCGGCGCACAAGATCCCCATCGTGGAGCGCCCCCCGCTGGCGCGGGCGCTCTACGCGGGCGTGCCCGTCGGCCGACAGATCAAGCCGGAGTTCTACGAGGCGGTGGCGGAAATCCTCGCGTACGTGTACCGCCTGAACAACCAGCGCGCGGCCTGATCACGGAGGGTGCCGGCATGATCACGGAGGGTGCTGGGGTGAGTAGTCGTGATTCGAGGGCAATGTGTTGGGTGGCACGGGCGGCTCGTCCGCCCGTGGTGTGGGCGGGGGCGCGGCGGAGGCAGACCCCTCGCTGTGCTCGGGGCTCGTATGGGCGTTGGGTTCGGGATGCGGGGAGTTACGAGCCGCGAACGGAGTGAGCGATGTTGGATGCTTGGGCGCGGGGGTCGCTGGAGAGACGGCGGGAGCTGTGGATGGTGTGGGCGCGGTGGCTTCGGCGTGAGCGCCGGGGCTTTGTGCGCGGTCGGCTTCGCGGAGGGCGTTGATTCGTTGGATGAGGAGGTCGTTGTTGGGTGGGTTGTTGCTGTCGTCGAAGAGGCCGCCTTTGACTGGGGTTAGGCAGCCGGGGTCGGGGCTGGCGTCGGGGAGGGTGATCGTGTCGGGGGGTTGGGGTGCGGATGCGGTCGAAGCTGCGGCGCAGGGAGTTGCCGAAATAATCGAGTCGGCGGCGGCCGGGATCGCTGAGGCGATCGGAGCGGCGGCAGCCGGGATTGCGGAAGCGATCGGACCGGGGTTGCCTTCGAGCGGGAAGCCTGGGGCTGCGAAGTTGAGGGTGTAGCCGGGGAGAGAGGTGAAGGAGGCGTGGGTGAGGTTGAGCGGGGCCGCGCCGGTGCGTTCGCGGAGGGCGCGGGGGTTGCGGTGGGTGGAGCGCGGCCTTGTTGGGTCGAAGGTGGCGAAGCGGAGCATCAACTGGGATGCTTTTCGGGCGGTCTCGCGGTCGCGGCGGATGTGCTCGCTTGGGGAGCCGCCGCGGCCCTGCTGGATGGCGGCCTCGTGGCAGGCGGAGTCTTTGAACTCCTGGAGGATGATGGTGCAGGCGTCGACGGCGTGGTGGAGGCGGTTGAGGGCGGTGATGCGGAGGCGGACGGCGCAGGCGCTCTCGAAGTTGCGGGTGCGGGCGAGGATGTCGGGGCGGGCGAGCCAGGCGGTGAGGGCGTCGAGGGTGGTGTCGGCTCTTCCGGCGATGTCGGCGAGGGAGGCGTGGTCGTCGAAGAAGGACTTGAGGATCTTGTCGGTGAGGGTGGGGTCGGGGTTGAAGCCGCCGAGGAACTGATCCCGCTGGGCTGGGTCGTGGATGTCGAGGTCGATTTGGGGCTCATCCGGGAGGATGGAGTTGAGATAGGCGGAGGCGTCGCCGCGGTAGCCGTTGGCGGCGGTTGGGAGACCGGCGTATGGGTTGCCGGGTTTGTATTTGGACACTTGGCACCCCCCGAGACCGTGACGAGACCCCTGTGTGCGGCGGGGCGAGTGACCTGCCGGCACGAGACCATCAGAGTACACGATTTGTTTGGGTTGTCAAGCGGGTTTTGTTTGGATGTCCGTATTTTTGCGTAAGTAGCTGTGGGACCTAGATTTGCGGCCACATGTGCCGGGTGGCATTTGCCGGCTCGTGCGGGCGTGCGGGGGCTGCTGGGCGCTCCCCTGCCCGAAGCGGCAAGATGGTGGCGCTGGTCAGGAGTGGGCTACTCAACGTTCGTGCGTCCGGGTTGCAGCACGCACGAGTCGCCGGGGTCGGTGCGAGGATGATGGTTGCCGCCGTGGTGCGCTGGCCGCTCGCACGCGCCCCGTGCATTACGCCGGCGACGTCGTGGCACGCGCCGGGATCCGGCCACCCGCCGCCACGCATCATTCCGGCGACATCATGGCACGCGCCGTGGGACTCGGGCCACCCGCCGTTCGTACCATGCGTCGATGCCGCAGCGCATAGTGACATTGGAGCAGATGCGCTCTTCGAGAGAAAGCATTGCGTTTTGTTACTTGTGCGGAACGCCCTTGAGCGGGGCAACCGTTCAGTCGGAGCACATTTTTCCGCAGTCGCTGCGCGGGCCGGCCCCTCCGCTGGAAAAAGACCGGTGGACACCGGTGCTACCCGTGCATTCCAGGTGCGAGAAAGAGGCGAAGCGGGATGTCGATCAGCTTGTCGGGGTGCTGCTGAAGCT
>DASZWV010000238.1:0-2815 GCA_035546115.1 Phycisphaerales bacterium | reverse complement strand
CTGCTGAGCCCCCCGACCAACGCCTGGGTCGGCGGCGCGAACTCCCGCGTGATCGTGTTCGGCTCCTCGCCCGACACGGTCTACCAGTCCAACTACGGCTGGATCTATAACCCCGTGACCGGTGACGTGTACGCGGGTGGGTTCGACAGCCACGACCAGCCCCTCCCGAGGTAGCCTCCCACACCGGATTGCATCGAACCCGGATGGGGGTTCGGGCCGATACAGGAGTGTCGGGGCAACAGGCCCCGAACACACGCCGCACTCCGCGACTGGAGATCGAAATGACCACGACGCGTTCACGCACCCTGATGTCCTCGTTCAAGCCGGCCGGCCTGGTGCTCGCCGGGGCGATCGCGGGCTCGATGTTCTCCGAAATGCTCCGCCCCTCGAACGCGATGGCGCAGGACAAGCCGCTCGCGCCCGAGAAGGTGCTCAACTCGGCCGAGCAGACCATGCGGATCGCCAACGGCATGCAGCAGGTCAACGAGAAGCTGACACGCATCGAGTCGATGCTCAACGCCGGGATCAAGGTGAAGGTCACCGAGATGCCCGCGTCGAGCTCCAAGGATGAATCGCGCTAGTCTCGACGCGATCCACGATCGAAAACCCGATTTGTAAGGCACGCACGTGAGCAACGCCATCGCCCAGCACCGAGCCGGCCCACGAAGAGTCCGAGTGACCTCGGGTGGCTACACGCTGATCGAGGTGCTCGTTGTTATCGTAATCCTGGGGATCTGCGGCGCGATGGTCATCCCGTCCATGGGGTCCACAGGCGTGCTCAAGGTCCAGGGCGCCCTCCGCCAGATCGTCTCGGATATCACCTTCGCGCAGTCCGACGCCGTGGCTTTCCAGGAGAAGCGAGCCGTCTGCTTCGATACGACCAACTCCTCCTACTCGCTCGTGCAGGTTCCCGGCAACACGATCGATCTCGTCGCGAACACGATGTACGACCCCACACGCAGCGGCGGGAAGTGGCTGATCAGTTTCCCCAACGATCCGCGCATGGGGGACGCCCGCATCACCTCCGCCGACTTCGGGGGAGGCTCCAAGAACCTGATCTTCGACGGCATGGGGGGCGTGATCGCCGACCCCGGCTCGAACAACCCCGGTCCGGGGGGCACCGTGAAAGTCACAGGCTCGGGCTCGAGCTGGACGATCACTGTTGAAGCGTTTACCGGTCGGGTCACCGTCGCACAGGACCCGTGAACAGCCAATTTGCAGGTCCCCCATGAAGTTATCACGTGACCCGGATCGGGATCGAGGTATCTTGGGCTTGATGGCACACACGGCCGCCAATATCGCCGGAGGGCTCCGCTCCACTCGAGGCGGCGGGGGATGGCGTCGTCCCAGCCTTTTCGTGCTCGCGGTTCTGGCCTTCGGCCTGCTCCTCTGGGCCCGATTCCTGCTCGTGACCGGCCACCCGCGAACGGCGATCGCCGAGCCGCCGCGCACGACGCAGGCCGCCGTCGTGCCGCACTGATCTCAACTCGCATCCAGAAGCCTCAGGCGGCGTCGCGAGTCGCCTTGTCGTCCTTCACGATCACGGCGGCCGCGCGGCTCTTCCTTGCGGCGACGTTCTCGCGATGAGCCCGCAGGGCTCCGATGATGATGGGGATCAACGACACGCCGATGATGAGTATCACGGCGAGATCGAAGTGATCCTTGATGGCGGGGATCTGCCCGAGGAACCATCCGGCCGTCACGCAGACCCCCACCCACAGGGCGGCGCCGAACACGCTGTAGGCCAGAAACCGGGGATAGGCCATCGTCCCGACCCCCGCCGTGAACGGCGCGAACGTGCGCACGATCGGGATGAATCTGGCAAGCACGACCGACTTCCCGCCGTGGCGCGCGAAGAACGCCCGTGTGCGGTCGAGGTTCTTTCGGTTCAGCAGAGGCACGGTTTCGCCGCGAAGGATGCGCGGCCCGAGGGCCCGACCGAGCCAGTAGTTCAAGTTGTCGCCGAGGAACGCCGCGAGCACGAACACGCCGGCGAGAGCCGGCACGCTCAGGTGCCCCTGCTCCGCGAGCATTCCGCAGGCGAACAGCAGCGAGTCGCCCGGCAGGAACGGGCACACCACCAGGCCGGTCTCGCAGAACACGATGCCGCCCACGAGCAGATACACGAGCACCGAGTGCGCAATGGCGAAGGCCTGCAGGTGGTCGGGCAGGTTCGTGACGAACTCGATGGCCTGATGGAAGTACTCGGACAAGCGGGGCGGTCTCGGAACTCGATCGGGCTGGCTGGGTATCGGCGGTGCGCATCCCGCCGAAGAGGCGGGAACGGTAGCGCCGCGAAGGCATATCGGCCCCGTGCGAGGGGGCTTTTCACGAGGCCTAGCCCCCCGACCGATATGGGACGCATGGGAGATCGGCACCCAACCCTGCGGCCCTGGACGGTGGTCGCGCTCGCGCTGGCCGGGGGGGTGGTTGCGCTGGGAATCGCGGTCAACGACGGCTCGACGGCGCTGCGCGTGATCTCGAACGTCCTCGTCCTCCTCGGGGGCGCGGGGGCCGCCGTGACCATCGCGCTCTGGGCCACCCGGGTGATGGGGGGTGGCGGTCCGGCCGCTCGGGTCTGCCGGGACACCGTCCGGGTCCGTCGCGTCGCGGAAGAACTGATCGCTTGCGCTCGTGAAGCGGAGTCCAGGGGCGTGTTGACGCTCGGTGGGCGCGGACTGGGAGAGTGTGGCGAGTTGTTCAGGCTCGGCGCGGCCATGGTGGTCGCGGGAGAGTCGGTTGATGTCCTTCGGGCTCGCCTGGCGGAACTCGGCGACCGCGCCGGGGAGTCTGCCGCGCGGATGCGGGAGCGAAT
>DASZWV010000237.1:0-2585 GCA_035546115.1 Phycisphaerales bacterium | reverse complement strand
TCTACAAGGGCGAGCTCTACGCCGGCGGCAACTTCCCCGGCATGGGCACCGCGAGCGCCCCCGCCATCGCCAGGTACGACCCCGTGAGCAACGACTGGTCCGCCGTCGCGGGCTCGGCCCCGACCACCGCCGGCACGAACGTCTTCGACCTCCAGGTCTACAACGACGGCACCGGCGAGAAGCTCTACGCCTGCGGCAACTTCGCCCAGATGGGCGGCATGGGCTCCACCACCAAGCACATCGCCGTCTTTGACGGCACCAGCTGGGCCGCCGTCGGCGGCGGCTACCTCAGCTCCGGTCCCAGCGCCTACCCGCGTGACTTCGTCGTCTTCGACGACGGCTCCGGCCCCGCGCTCTACGCCGCGGGCGGCCTCGGCCTCATCGGCGCCGGAAACACCACCTTCTCAGCGGTCAACCGCTGGAACGGCAAGTCGTGGCAGCCCATGGCGGGCTTCCTCGACAACCCCAGCGTCACCTCCGCGACTGTGAACTCCATCGGTCTTTACAACGACGGCACCGGCACCACCATGCTCGCCCAGGTCCGATTCTTCGGCTCCTCCATCGGCGGCCTGCCCCGCATCGCCCGTTTCGAGAACGGCCGCTTCAACGAGATCACCCCGAGCGTCATCGGCGACACCTCCACGAGCGCAATCTTCGAGATGTTCCAGTACGACGACGGCTCCGGTTCCAAGCTCTACATCGGCGGCAACTTCACCTCCATCAACGGCGCCGCCGCCAACCGCATCGCCACCATCACCGGCTGCACCCCCGTCGGCAACCCCTGCCCCGCCGACTTCGACCACTCCGGCGGCCTCGCCGTCGCCGACATCTTCGCCTTCCTGAACGCCTGGTTCGCCGGCTGCCCGTGAGCGAGCCCCGACAACCCCGAGACCCCACGCGGCCCCGCCTCAGCGCGGGGCCGCGTTCGTTTCCAAACTACGCCACGTGCGCCACCCAACCCCCATCCGCGTGCATCACCGCCCGCCGCTGCTGGGTCTGCGTCGCCTGCAGCCAGTCGATCGTCTCCACACGCACCTCGATCACCGTGAACCGGTCCCGCTCTCGCGCCGTCAGCTTGTGCGGCAGCTGCGCCTTGTCCCGCGGCAGGCGCAGGTCCGGCGGCTCCACGCTCCCCCCCGCCTGGCCCTGCGCATCGGGCGCATCGAACAGCCAGCGGGCCGCGCTCGAGAGCTGCTCCCAGTGCTTGCGGGCGCACTCATCGTGCTGGTGCAGCACCACCCGCCCGTGCAGACGCATGTGGATCCCCGCCGCGGCGTCCCACACCGAGACGCACGCGAACGGCGCCCCTTGCAGCTCCGCCACCTTCGGCGACCGCGAATCGGTGTGCATCCACAGCCGCCCGACGTGCCCCTCACGCTCCGCGCCCCGATTGATCATCAGCCGCGCCGACGGCCGCCCGTCCGGCCCCACCGTCGCCAGCGTCAGGATGTGCATCGGGTGCGATGGATCATCCGCCCCGCGCCGCAGGGCGCGCCACGCGTAGTCCGAGATGCCGTCGAGGGGTACGAGCATGTCTATTGAAGATGCGCAGGTATGATATGCGACGGTTCATCGAATTTCAGTCCGCTCGACCCGCAAACGCCGGGGGAAGCGTCCCGCACTCCGGACACGGCGTCCCCGGCGGCAGTCCCCGCCGGTCGTACTTGCACTTCACGCACACGCTCGGCTCGGGCGCATAAAGCTCCAGATACCCGCAGTGCCTGCACCGCAGCGACGCCACCTGCAGGCGATCCCGCGGCGGAGCCTTCAGCCGCCCATCCAGCCAGGATCGCTTGGGCAGCCCCCGCACCCACTCCTGCGGTCTCTCGCCCGACCGCGAGTAGTCGACGACGATGCCGAACTCCATGCGGCCGCCGCACTTGATGCAGATGGTGGAGGGGGTCGCGCTCATGCTGGAAACCGGCCGTTCTACGCCCGCACGGTCAACGCCGTCAGCTCCCGCACGTTCCCGATCTTCTCCATCCCCAGGATCGCCGCGCTCAGCCTGTCGCACGCCGCCTTCCCGATCACCGAGTCCCCCAGCGCGTGGAACTTCACGCCGATCTCCTCCGCCGTCATCGGATCGCGCGGATCACCCTTCGGAACATCGACGCGCTTCGTAAATGACTTCCCGGCTGTTGTGGAGATCGTCACCTGTGAAGGCTGGAACTTCGGGAACAGCTTCTCGAACTCCTCGTTCGCCACCACCTTCACCTTGTCCATCACGGGGATGAGCGACTTGTCCAGCACCCGCTCCTCCTTGAACTGCAGCGGCGTCACCATCCCGTCCACCAGCCCGACGGCCATGCAATAGGGCAGCGAGTGGTCGGCCGTCTCCTTCGAGTCCGGCCGATACTTGTGCGGATCGCCGAGAATGTCCGCCGCGCGGGCGATCACCTCGACCTTGATCTCCGCCACATCCCCCGGCTTGATCCCGTTCTCCTTCACGCACTTCATCATCGCCGTGAGCGGCGCGTGGCTGAGCGCCTCGATCGGGAACGACTTCATCCCGCAATCCAGGATCCGGTAGTGGTCCCCCGACGCCCTCGGCAGGTCCTTCATCAGCATCGCCGAATCAAACCTCG
>DASZWV010000236.1:0-2599 GCA_035546115.1 Phycisphaerales bacterium | reverse complement strand
GAGACCCTTGGAGGGCGGCGAATCGGGCGCCACGCGGAGCGTGGCGGTACCCAAACCATTCCCCAGATTCATCTGGGCGAAGAAGAAGGTGCCGCGGTGGTCTTCCTGCTCGATGCGATAGGCGATCTTCTCGAGCGGGGTGGGCGGGTGGTCGAGTTCGCGGGCGATCTCGATACCGAGTTCGGGATGGCGGAAGACCGCGTAGTCGTCGATGGTGATGCGGCAGTCGGCGGCGACGATGCGATTGTCGGTGGTGATGGCGAGGGGGTTGATCTCGAGGGAGCGGGCCTCGGTCTTCCTGGCGACGTTGAAGATCTTGGCGATGGCTTCGGAGACGTGCGGCTTGAGGGCGGCCGCGACGGGCATGGCGTTGACGGCAAGGTCGAGTGCGGCGCGGTCGGGGCCGGTGTGGACGTCGCAGGGGATGCGGTTCACGCTGGAGGCGCGGTCCTCGATGCCGGATCCGCCGCCGAAGGCGAGGAGGATGACCGGAGCGCGGGCGCGGTCGTCGATGGAGAGGGAGACGAAGATCTCGGAGGCGATCGAGAGCTTCTCTTCGATCAGCACGTGGGTGATGGGGAACTGGCCGACGGTCATGGCGAGCATGCGCTCGGCGTGTTTGGCGGCTTCGTCGGGGGTGCTCGCGAAGGCAATGCCGCCCATGGCGGCGCGGCCGGTGGTCCAGGCCTGGATCTTGACGACGCAGGGGCAGCCGATGGTCTTTGCGGCGGCGGCGGCCTCGGCGTGGCTCGCGGCGACCTGGCCGCGGGGGACGGTGAGGCCGCCCTCGGCGAGGACCTTCTTGCCTTGGTATTCGTGGAGACGGGCCATGGGGTGGGAGAGTACGCAGGGGCGGAAGGGGCGGGGGGAGGACGGTGTAGACTGAAGGGTGGAATCTCCTGCGAAGAGCGTGCGGGTTGTGCGGTGGGTGGATGGCTCGCGCACGGATGCGAGCGATCGGCTTGCGCTGGAGGAGCCGCTGGAGATCCGCGTGCGCGGGCGGGCTGTGACGGTGACGATGCGGACGCCGGGCGGGGAAGATGAGGATGCGGAGTTGTGCGCGGGCTTTCTGCTCACCGAGGGGATCGTGCGCGGACGGGAAGATGTGCTGAAAGTCGAGGCGTGCGGGCGGAACGAGTGGGGGAACGTCGTCAACGTGCTGCTCGCGCCGCTGGTGCACGTGGACTTTGAGCGGCTGACGCGGCACGTGTTCGCATCGTCCTCGTGCGGGGTGTGCGGGAAGGCGACGATCGAGGCGGTGCGGGGCGGCTGTTCGCCGGTGCGGTCGGATGTGCGAGTGTCGGCTGGAGTGCTGGCGGGGTTGCCCCGGCGGATGCGGGATCGGCAGGCGCTGTTTGAGGCGACGGGTGCGGTGCACGCCGCGGCGCTGGCGGATGTGCGGGGCGAGTTGAAGGTGGTGCGGGAGGATGTGGGGCGGCACAACGCGGTGGACAAGGCTTTGGGGCACGCGTTCGTGCGAGGAATGGCGATGGCGGACGGGGTGCTCGTCGTGTCGGGGCGGATCAGTTTCGAGATCGTGCAGAAGGCGGCGATGGCGGGGGTGCCGGTGGTGTGCGGGGTGTCGGCGCCGACGTCGCTGGCCGTCGAGTGCGGGGAGGAGCTGGGGGTGACGGTCGCGGGGTTTGTGCGCGATGGGCGGGTGAACGTGTATTCGCGCGGCGAGCGGGTGATCGCGTGAAGGGTGTGACGCTTGCCGTGATCGCGGGGGGCGCGGGCTCGCGCATGGGCGGGCCGAAGTGGGGGATGGCGATCCGCGGCAGGCCGGCGCTCGTGGAACTGGCCGCGGCCATGGCGTGGGAGGGCCCGAGCGTGCTCGTGCTCGGAGCGGATGACTTGGCGAGCGACGTTCGTGGGGCGGAGATGTTTGATCGGGTCGTTCGCGATGCGCGGCGCGGTGAGGGCCCCCTGCGGGGCGTCGTGCGGGCGCTCGCGGAGTGCGCAACCGACTGGTTGGTGTGCGTGCCGGTGGACATGCCGCGGCTGGCTCGTTGCCATGTGGAATGGCTGGTGGAGATGGGGGTCGCGTCGGGGGCGAGCTGCGCGATGGTGCGGCGCCGCGCGGGGAGCGGCTGGATCGTCGAGCCGTTTCCGCTGCTGGTGCGGAGGTCGGCGCGGGGGCCGATCGAGGAGGCGTGGAATGCGGGGAGTCGCGCCGTGCGAGATCTGGCGTCGGTCGTCGGCGCGGCGGTGCTGGATGCGCCGGCGGACTGGGGGGAGGAGGTGTGGACCAATCTGAACACGCCGAGCGAACTGGCGGAGTTCGAGCGGTCCGGGGATACGATCGACAGCGGTGATTCGACGGGGGAGCAAGGAGGTGGGCGATGAAGCTTCGGATCCGAGGAAACGCGGTACGGTTGAGGTTGACCGAGCCCGAGGTTCGCGCCCTTGCCGAGCGCGGGTTCGTCGAGGAGGTGACGCAGTTCCCCGGGGCCGCGAGGCTGCGGTACCGGATCGAGGCGCGGAAGACGGTGGAGGGGGTGCACGCGGGGTTCGTGAAGTCGTGCCTGTGGGTACGGGTCGCGCGAGATGCGGTGGCGCGTTGGGCTTCGAGCGATGAGGTCGGCATCGAGGGTGAGCA
>DASZWV010000235.1:0-22198 GCA_035546115.1 Phycisphaerales bacterium | reverse complement strand
GACCCGATCAACTTCACATCCGCCGGCGCGATCGACGGCGTGCTGGAGCGCTCCGGCGACACCGACCTGTTCCGCTTCACGGCGCAGGCCTCCGGCACCGCGAACGTCACGCTCGCACGCGCGTCGGGCAGCACGCTCGCCCTCGACGCCGTCGTTCTCAGCGCATCGAACCAGCCCATCGGAGGGATCACCTTCTCCGGCTCCGCCTCGTCGATCACCTCGAGCACCTTCAACGTCGTGCAGGGCCAGCAGTACTACATCGTCGTCCGCGCCAACGGCACTGTCCCCGTGGGCGCCACCGATACGGGCGGATACAGCCTCTCGGTGAGCACCAACCCCGTCGACGACTTCCTCCCCACGCCCGGCACCTCCACGCCCTCGGGCGCCGACTTCGCGGGCGCCGCGGCCATCACGCTCGCCCCGAGCAACGGCGTCGGCACCATCAACGGCACCCTCGTGCCCACGGGCGACAGCGACATCTTCAAGTTCACCACGATCCAGGCCGGCTCCGTCACGGTGCGGGTCTCCACGCCGCTGTCGGTCCTCAACCCGCGCGTGGTCATCTTCGACTCGTCGCAGGTTCAGGTCTTCTCGGCCAACGGCAACGGTGATTCGGCCTCGGTCACCTTCACCGCGGCGGCGGGCGCTCAGCTGTATTACGTCCTCGTGCTGGCCGACCCGTCGGCCTCGGGCGTGAACGCGGTCGGCGGCTACACCGTCACGGTCAACGCCTCGGTGGGCGGCGGCGGCGGTGGCGGCGGCGGCGGACCGGACGACTATCCCAACGCGGGCGAGTGGGCGGATGCGGCCAACATCGGCCTCGACACCCGCACCGGCTACGGCCAGGTCACCGGCAACATCGCTCCCGCCGGCGACACCGACCTGTTCAGGTTCACCGTCCCGGGCACGGGCTTCATCGATCTGCAGCTCAACACCCCCACCGGCGGCCTGGTGGACGGCCAGCTCCGCATCTTCAACTCTGCCCATACCCAGGTCTACTTCGACGCCGCGGGCATCCTCGGCTCCACCGCGGCCATCAAGTTCAACGCGACCGCCGGCGAGCAGTACTTCGTGCTCGTGGAGCCCGTGGGCACCGCGACCGGCAGCTACACCCTCCGCATTCAGGCCCAGCCCGTCACGCACTACCTGTACTTCCCCGAGGGCTTCACGGGATCGACCATCAACGAGTACGTGCCGATGGTCAACCCGAACTCGTACGCGATCGACGTCGCCGTCTACGCCCGCTACGAGACGGGCTCCAACCCCAACACGCCGATCTGGACCGGCACGATCCCCGCGAACTCTCGCGGCGGCATCACCATCTCCACGCGCGACGACCCGGGCGCGGACCTCGTCCGAGCGGGCGTGGGCTACTCCCTGGAGATCCAGTCCACGGGCCCGATGGGCGCCACGTTCAGCCACTACGACTTCGACACCGCCGTCGGCGAGAGCTTCACCAACCAGCTCTCGACCGTCTGGACGTTCGCCGAGGCCAACAAGGATCACAACAACTTCCGCGACTTCCTCCTCTTCTACAACCCGGGCAACACCACCGCGAACCTCAACGTCACCCTGTACTACCAGGACGGCACGACCTCGACGTTCTCGGCGACGGTGGACTCGCTCCGCCGCAACGGCGTGGCGTTCGACACGGACACTCGCGTCACCCGCACGGGCAAGTTCGGCGTCCGGATCGATTCCGACCAGCCGATCGTCGCCAGCCTCACGAGCTACAACCTGCCGCGCACCGGCGGCGACGGCGTCCTCGGCGATCCGAACGGCGGAAACACCGTCGGCGTGGTCACCAACGTCACCTCGGGCGGCGGCGCTTACAGCGCGATCAGTATCGTCAACACCAACAGCCAGCCCGCGACCGTGACCATCACCGCCGACTACGGCCGCACGGACATCCCCAAGCTCATCCGCGTCTACACGATCCCCGCGAACTCGCAGCTCAACAAGAATCTCGCGGCCGTGGGCCTGATCCCGGGCCAGACCGCGGGAATCACCTACTCCTCGAACATACCGATCACCTTCCAGGCGCTCGAGTACAAGTACGGCGACGGCGATTCGACAACGTCCGCCACCGACGTCGCCCGCGACTACTTCTTCGGCGACCTGTTTGTGAACCCGAGCCTGGCCGGCATCAAGTACATCGAGCAACTCGGCCTGTACAACCCCGGTCAGGTGTCCATCGACATCACCGGAACGTTCCTGTTCAACGACGGCACCACCTCGACCTCCACCTTCCACGTCAACGCCGGCACCTTCACCTTCGTCTCGATCGACCAGCAGCCGGCGATCATCGGGCACAACGGCCTGGCATTCTTCAGCCTCACCCTCGACAGCGCCTCGCCGTTCATCGCCTCGATCACCCACTACGACCTGTTCCTCAACGGCGGCTGGAGCGCCCTGGGCGCCCCGATCGGCCTCACCAATCCGCTCGCGTCCGTGCTCTCCTGATCCGGTCTGGCGGAGCGCGTGCCGCAGAAAAACAAAGCCCCCGAGCCGATTCGGCTCGGGGGCTTTTCGTTGGGCCAGACTGTGCGGGACCGGGTTCGCGCTGCGGATCGCCCTCGCTCACTGCTGCTGGAACAGCAGGGTGCTCAGGTACCGCTCGCCGAAGCTGCACGCGATCGTCACGATCCGCTTGCCCTTGAACTCCGGCTTGGCCGCCAGTCTCGCGGCGACGCACACGTTCGCCCCGGTCGAGATGCCCCCGAGAATCCCCTCCTCCTGCGCCAGACGTCTTCCCCACTCGAACGCCTCGTCGTTGCTGACCAGCTCCACGCCGCTCAGGAGCGTCGTGTCGAGGTTCTTGGGGATGAACCCCGCCCCGATCCCCTGGATCTTGTGCAGCCCCGGCTGCCCGCCGCTGATGACCGGGCTGGTCACCGGCTCGACCGCGATCGCCTTGAAGTCCGGGTTGCGCCCGCCACCTCGAATGAACCGCGTCACGCCGGTGATGGTTCCCCCGGTGCCGACTCCCGAGACGATGCAGTCGATCTTGCCGCCTGTATCCGCCCAGATCTCCGGCCCGGTGGTCGTCTCGTGGATCGCCGGATTGGCCGGATTGTCGAACTGCTGGGGCATCCACGCATCCGGGGTCTCTCCCACAAGCTCCTGCGCCCGCACAACCGCCCCGCGCATCCCTTTTTCACCCGGGGTGAGAACCAGGTTCGCCCCGAGGTGTTTGAGCAGCGCGCGACGCTCGATGCTCATCGTCTCCGGCATCGTCAGTGTCAGCCGGTATCCCTTGGCCGCGGCCACGAACGCCAGCGCGATGCCCGTGTTCCCGCTGGTCGGCTCGATGATGTGCGTGCCCTGGTCGTCCGCCCCCTTGGTGCCCTTCGGCCGGATCAGGCCCTTGGCCTCGGCGTCCTCGACCATCGCCTTGCCAATGCGGTCCTTCACGCTCGCCAGCGGGTTGTCGAACTCGAGCTTGAGCAGCACCTCCGCGCCGCCCTTGGGAACCACGCGGTTCAGCCGGACCAGCCGGGTCTGGCCGACGCACTGCATGATGTTCGCGTACGTGCGCTTGTGGATGGGGGGTTCGCTGGCCGGCATGAAGGTCCTCCTGTTCGTGCGCACGCGAACGCGAAGCCCCGTGGGCCCCGCGTTTCACGCGAGCGCGTGCGACAGAATACCCACCCCATCGTCGGCCCGGCGATCAGCGCGATACCGGCGCTGTCGGGCGGCTTCGCGGCCCCCCTCCAGACCCCTCCGTCCGCATTCCCGCCGCGAGCCACTCCGCGAATCCGCCCCCGAAGTATTTCACCCCCTTGTGCCCGGCCCGGATGAGCCGCTTGGTCATCGCACGCGCCGAGCCGCTTCCGGGGTCGGCGCCGTACACGACGAGCGTGTTGTACGCGGCGAGTTCAGGGTCGATGCTGTCGGGAACTGCCGAGACTGAGGAGAGGTCGAGGTTGCGAGCGCCCGGGATGTGGGCCGCGGCAAACTCCTCCGGGGTCCTCGTATCGATCGCGAGCGCCTCTCCAGGCTTGTCCTGGAGGATTGCTCTGGTTTGAGGCAGGTTGATCGTGACCTCCTCGACGTTTTTCTCGCTCACGGTGTCCCCGCATCCGGACCCGGCGGCGGCGATCGCGCTCAAAGTCATGATACACAAGAACTTACGCGTCATGGATGGAATGGATTTCGGCGTCATGAAGAGTCCGTTTGCAACCCTCCTCCCACGACAACGGTACCAGTCATCGGCCTCGACGGTTCGTGGAGCGGAGTTCTGCCTCGACAGAGTGAGGAAGCTGGGGAATAATCCCTGCCAAAACCCTGCCCGCGGGCGGTGTGTCGGGGGAACCCGGTTCTCGATTGAATGGGTAAACGTCTGCCATTTCGAATTCGCACGCTGCTCTGGGCGCTCCCGACCGCCGCGAGTGCTATCGCGTTGCTCTGCGGCATGATCGATCCTCCCGCGTCAGGAGATGACGCCGACCCATCCACGAAGGCCCAATCGCAGGCGAAGGCCAAGGCGTCGCTGATCTGCGAGTACAAGACGCTGGTTCCCGGCGCCACGACCACCATCGCGGTTGCGTGGGAGCTCAAGCCCAAGTGGCACATGTACTGGCCCGGTCGAAACGACACCGGAGAGGCCCCGTCCATCGAGTTCGAACTCCCCAAGGGGTTCACGACCGACGCCCTGCAATGGCCCGCGCCCGTGCGTCACGTCGAGGGCGGAGACATCCTGAGCCATGTCTACTTCGATCGCCTGACGGTCCTGGCGACACTCCACGTGCCCGCAACGGTCGAGCCGGGCTCCACGGTCACGCTCAAGGCCAAGCTGGCGTGGATGATCTGCGAGGCAACCTGCGTCCCGGAACAGGCCACCGTCAAGCTCAAGATCCCCATCGCCCTGTCTCGCGAGCAGCCGGCCCGTTCGCCGCAGGCCGGGCTGATCGAAGCGGCCCGCCGCCGAATTCCCCGAGATCTGGAGAAGCACTCAAAGGACGTCTCTATCTCCTGGGTGGGCAAGACCGTGCGAATCGAGGCAATCGCCGCGACGCATCTCTCGTTCTATCCGGATGAGACCTGTGTGGCGCTGTCCAATCCAATCGCGGACGCCGACACCGACCGTTCCCTGATGGTGCTCCGGCTCGACGACTCGGAAAAGGGCCAGTCTGCCCTCTCGGGAGTGCTGGAAATCCATCGCGGCAAGGAAGATCGCCAGTGGGTACATATCCACTCTGATCCCTCGGCCGCTTCGACCAACCCGAATCCCGGCAGACCGACAAGCCTGCCTCCCCGGCCACCCACAGCTCTTCCTCCCAGTCTGCCAGGCGTTCCCGTTCCATCCACACCCCAGCCCAAGCCAATCCCATAGCGAGCCCGTGTCCGCGGATGGGCGCGTCGCCCATCGCCGGACCCTCGCGGATCACAGATCAGGCATCTCAGCACCACAAGAGGAGTATCGCAATGCAGAATCGTTTCCTGACCGCCCTCGTGCTCGCCGGTGGCCTCGCCCTCAGCGTGGGCGTGGCCGCCCAGGCCGAGCCCCCGGCCGGCAAGCAGACCGCCCCCACCCACGCCCAGCCCAGCGGGGAGACGGGCAAGAAGCACGACGGCAAGACCGCCGAGCACCACGGCGTGAAGGTCGGCGACGCCGCCCCCGCCTTCACCCTCACCGACACCGACGGCAAGACCGTCAAGCTCGAGGACTACAAGGGCAAGACCGTCGTCCTGTTCTGGTTCAATCCGACCTGCCCGGGCATCACGATGCACTTCACCAAGGACACGATGACCTTCAACAAGCTCTACAACGAGTATCACACCAAGGGCGTCGAGTTCGTCGCCATCAACTCCGGCGCGCCCGGCAAGGAGGGCTCGGGCAAGGAGTTCAACGCCAAGATGCGCACCGAGTGGAAGATGGAGTACCCGATCGCTCTCGATGAGACGGGCGAGACGGGCCACGCCTACGGCGCGACCAACACCCCGCACGTGTTCATCGTCGACAAGGACGGCAAGATCGCCTACAAGGGCGCCATCGACAACGGCAGCTTCATGAAGCAGAAGGCCGGCGACAAGAACTACGCCAAGATGGCCCTGGACAACATCCTCGCCGGCAAGGCCGCCGAGCCCGCGACCACCAAGCCCTACGGCTGCGCGGTCAAGTACGCCTCCAAGTGATCTGTTTCGGGACCACGATTCCAAGACCCCTTCCACGGCCCGGCCGCCCACGCGGCCGGGCCGCTTTTCTTTGGCGTTTTTTCGTGCGGAATCCCGCCCGCCCTTTCAGGAAGACCCCGGCCGCGGCCCGATGCATGCCCGTGCGGGCGAACATTCCTGGAACCGCGACATAGGATGAATCGATGACCGGAATCCTCGACATGCTGAGCTCGCTCCCGGACCTTCTGCTGGTGGTCCTCGGGTTCAGCGCGATCATCATCATCCATGAGGCGGGCCACTTCTTCGCCGCCCGGTGGGCCGGCATCCGTGTGCTGGCCTTCGCCGTCGGCTTCGGCCCCGCGCTCCTGAGTTTCCGCAAGGGCCTCGGTCTGCGCAAGGGCTCGAGCGAGCAGGAGTACAACCAGCTCCTGAATGACGCCCGGGGGGAATCGGGCGACAATCGCGATCGCGCGAAGGCCGTCATCGCCCGCGGGCTCAGCCCCACCGAGTACCGCCTGAACTGGCTCCCCTTCGGCGGCTATGTCAAGATGCTCGGCCAGGACGATGCGGATCCCACCGCACGCTCCGACGAACCCGACTCGTACCAGAACTGTCCGCCCTGGAAGCGGATGGTCGTCATCTCCGCGGGCGTGGTCTTCAACATCATCACCGCGGCCATCCTCTTCGTCGTCGTCTTCAACCCCGCCATCGGGCTCAAGTCCGAGCCGGCGCAGATTGGCAAGGTCTTCGACCCCGACTCGCCGGCGGCCGTCGCCGTCGCGAGCAACGCGAAGGAACTCGGCGTCACCGAGCCCGGGCTCAAGCCCGGCGACACGATCCTCTCCATCAACGGCGAGGTCCCCAACCACTTCGGCGACGTTACGATGATGATCGCCATGTCCAACAAGAACGATCCGGTGCGCATCGACGTGCAGCGCCCGAACGTCCAGGGCGTGCTGCACTTTGCCATCAAGCCCGACACGGACCCGATCAGCAAGCTGCTCGTCATCGGCGTTTCGCCGATCGCGTCGGATCATTTGCAGAGCTACTCGCACAAGAGAGACCGGGAGCAGTACGACAAGACGCTCGAGGAGCTCGGTTTCCCCGAGCTCAAGTCGGACATGCGGCTCGTCGAGATCAACGGCGTTGCGGCCAGCTCGCCCTACAGCCTCGACTCCGCGGTCCAGCGCTCCGACGGCAAGCCGGTTTCCGTCACGTTCGTCGCCGGCCCCAAGTCGCCCACGCCCGACAAACACGTCACCGTTTCCGTCAAGCCGGAGCCCAAGCTCCTCACCGCCCGCGTCAAGATCGGTGATGCCCCATACCGCTTCGATCATCTGCTCGGACTCACGCCGGTGCTCGCCGTCGCGGACGTCGCGAAGGGCTCCGCGGCCGAGTCCATCGGGCTCAAGCATGGCGACGTCTTCGCCCGCATCGGCACGCTCGACTGGCCGAGCGTCCCGGCGGGGATCAAGGAAATTCGCAACCACAAGCACGAGCCGCTGGCGATCTCCGTAGAGCGGAAAAGCGACGACGGGAAGTGGGTCACCCAGGACCTTGGCACGGCAAAGCCCGACGGTGAAGGGCACCTCGGATTCACGGCCACCGACAGCGCATCTCTGACGAACGTCGTCGCCAGGTGGCCGCTGAGCGTCGTCGACGATCTGCCCGCGACGCCCTCGGGCGGCAGCCTCGCCATCGTGCCCGGGTCGCGCATCGTGGCGGTTGACGGACATCCGGTCCCAACGCTGGGCGACCTGCGCGACGAGCTCAAGCGGCTCACATCCGCCGAGCCCAACGCCCCACTGTCCCTGGAGGTGCGGTCTCCGGCCGGCGCGGAAACCAAGATCCCCTGGATGCCCTCGCCCGACGAGATCGCCTCGCTCTCCCATCTCGGCTGGGACAACCCGCTGAACTCCACGGCCTTCGCTCCCAAAACGTTCACGTGGCGTGCCGACACCGTCTGGGGCGCAATCCCGATGGGCCTGCACGAAACCCACCGGGTGATGATGCAGACGTACCTCACCTTCGCGCGCCTCTTCCAGGGCAGCGTCAAGGTCGAGCACCTCAAGGGCCCGATCGGCATCGCCCACATCGGCGTCAACGTCGCCGATCGCGGCTACATCTGGCTGCTGTTCTTCATGGCGCTCATCAGCGTCAACCTCGCCGTGATCAACTTCCTCCCCATGCCGATCGCCGACGGCGGGCACATGGTCTTCCTCATCTACGAGCAGATCAGCGGCCGGCCTCCATCGGTCAAGGTGCAGAACGCCGCGGCCATCGTCGGCCTTGTGCTCATCGGCACCGTCCTGCTGGTCGTCACCTACAACGACATCCACGGTGTGTTCCAGAACGTGCGCCAGTTCTTCAACAAGTGATTCCGGCACTCACCTCACTCTCTCAAACGGGTCGCGCCACAATCCAGGGCCTGCCGTGGGGCCTGGTTATTCTCCTTGGCACCGGGCTGCTCGCGGGCTGGGTGCTGCTCGTGCTCTACACGGCCTGGGTGCTCACGCACCCTTCCCGTCGCACCTACGGCTACGCCGTCGCCCGCAACCTCCCCGGCGACCCGTCCGAACTCGCGATCGCGGACCCGCCGACCCGCGGGCTCGAGTTCTCGAGCTGGAACTTCCGCTCGCGGGGCCGCGATCTTCCGGTCTGGGATGTCCGCGGCCTCGATCCCGCCGGCCCGCTCGTGATCATGACCCACGGCTGGGGCGAGTCTCGAACCACGATGCTCCCGCGTCTGGCCGCGATCGCCCCCACGGCCTCGCGCATCATCCTCTGGGACCTTCCCGGCCACGGCGATGCCCCCGGAGGATTCACGCTCGGCGCCCGCGAGCACCTCGACCTGCTCGGCCTGATCGACGCGCTCGCCACGGGCACGATGCCCGACCTTCCACCGATCGTCCTGTTCGGTTCGTCCCTCGGCGCGGGCCTGAGCATCGTCGCAGCGGCCGACCTGGTCGCACGCCCGGGACGGCCGATCACCGTTTCAATGATCATCGCCGAGGCCCCGTATCGAATCCCGACCATTCCCGCCTCGAACGTGCTGCGGCTCCGGGCATTGCCGTATCGCGCCAATCTTCGGCCCGCCATGGCGCTCATCGGGCTCGCGGTCGGTCGGGGCCTGTCGTGGGCTCTCTCGCCGACTGCCGGCGGATTCGATCGGGCTTTGCAGGCCGCACGCCTGCCCGCGAGCACCCGCCTGCTTGTGATCCACGGCTCGGACGACCCGGTCTGCCCGGTCGAGGATGGGCGAGCGATCGCCGCCGCGGCGCCCAACTCGAGGCTTGTCGTCATCGAGGGCGCAGGGCACAACGACCTCTGGACCGAGCCACGGTTCGCGGACGCGTGCATCGGCGCGGTGCGTGAAGCCCTTGCCGGTCTTTCCGTGCACGCTCCCGGCGCGGCAGCGAGCAACAATCCGGCGTGAATCCATCGACCGACAAGCTCCACGCCGCGGCGAGGGCCGTCGCATCCTCCAGGTCGGTCGTCGTCCTCACCGGCGCCGGGGTCAGCGCTGAGAGCGGCATCCCCACCTTCCGCGGCGGCATGGAGGCGCTCTGGAAGTCGTTCGACCCGCAGACGCTCGCAACGCCCGAAGCCTTCGCACGCGACCCCAGAACCGTCACCGAGTGGTACGACTGGCGCCGCCAGAAGTGCCGCGAGGCGATCCCGAACAAGGCGCACCTCGCCCTCGCGGAGCTTGAGGGGCGACTCGCATCACGCGCGGGGGCCTTCACGCTCCTCACGCAGAACGTCGATCGCCTGCACCACCGCGCCGGATCGCGGAACGTGGTCGAGCTGCACGGCAATATCATGCAGTGGCGCTGCGATCGAACCGGCAAGCCCGCCGACGTTCCGGAGGGTCCGTTTGCCCAGGTCCCCGTGCCCTCGCCGCACCACCCCGGCGCGCACCTCCGCCCATGCGTGGTCTGGTTCGGCGAGGCGCTCCCCGAGGCGGCGTTGCGGGCGGCGTTCGAAGCGACGCACGCCTGCGACCTGTTCATGTCGATCGGCACCTCGGCGGTTGTCTACCCGGCGGCCGGCTTCGTCGAGCTCGCCTCATCGCGCGGGGCGAAAACGATCGAGATCAACCGCGATTCCACGCCCATCTCGCGAAGGGTCGACTGGTCGCTGCGCGGCCCGGCCGGCGAGATCCTTCCGATGCTGCTCGATCAGGACGCCGCCTGACCTACATCCCCGGCGCCCGCCCCGTCGCATCCCGGACGAAGCCGTCGAACTTCCCCCGCGTCGGGAAGATCGCCAGCAGCACGATCGCTCCGAATGCCGTGCCCAGAAAGCCGAGCATGTTGCCGGAGATCAGCACGATCACCGCGCCGAACAACGCCGGCCCCTCGGCGAGCGCCGCACGCAGAATCAGCACGATTGCGTACCGCCCCATGAGCAACCGATCGGACATCTCCACGCCCTGCTCGGCCATGCGGCGGAGTTGCCCGATGTGCAACCGCCTCATCACGAGACTGCCCGCGAACGTCGCGATCGTCAGCACCCCCATCACGATCAACAGCACATTGTCCGGTGATGCGCCCGGGGGCGTTGTGACGCTGCCGGACGTCTGCAGGGCCAAGACCACCCCGGTGAAGCTCAACAGCCCCGCCAGAAGCGCGCCGACCAGAACCTGGTTCGCGCACAGTGCCGGCTCGACCCCGTTCCATTGCGGACGCTGCTCGGTTCCCAGCACGGCACGCATCTCCTCGCGACGCGGCCGAGTGTACCAGATTTCGCGCCGTGGGTGTGCCCGACCGCTCCGAGTCTCTACTCTTGTCGGTCCATGGCTCGTCCCCCGCTCATCACCCCCGCCGAGGCCGATCTGGCCTATGCCGCCGCGCAGTGCGTCGTGGAGACCCACCGGCGCGTGGCCGCATTCCTGAAGATCGGCCAGACCCTCGCCGTGATCGACCAGTTCATAGCCAGAACGCTCGAGGACCTGCACTGCAAGTCGTGCTTCCTCGGCTACTCGATCCCCGGCCAGGCCAAGTTCCCCAGCCACGCGTGCCTGAGCGTCAATGCCTGCGTCGTCCACGGCACCGCCGCCTCGCACCTCGCCCCCATGCAGCAGGGCGACCTGCTCAAGATCGACATCGGCGTCTCGCACCGCGGCTGGATCGGCGACGCCGGCTGGACCTACTGCTTCGGCACGCCGACTCCCCTGCAGCGGAGGCTCATGGATTGCGGCAAGGAGTCGCTCCGGCGCGGCGTGCAGCAACTCCGGCCCGACAAGATGTACATCCACTGGGCCCAGGCCGTGCAGGGCCACGTCGAGAACGAGTGCGGCTTCCACTGCGTCCGCGGCCTCGGCGGGCACGGCATCGGCCGGTACGAGGGCCCGACCAAACGCGGCCTGCACCTGCCGCCGTTCGTCTCCAACGTGGTTCCGGTCGGCCCCGGCGAGTGGCCCGACGCCACGGCCCGCTGTCTTCCCGGCACGCTCGTCGCCGTTGAGCCCATGATCGCCGTCGGCACCGGCGAGACGGTGCAGCGCCCGCGCCAATGGCCCGTCTTTAGCGCCGACAACTCACTCACCGTGCACTACGAGCACGACGTGCTCATCACCGAGCGAGGCCCCCGCGTGCTGACCGAGGGCATGGATTCGCTCCCGGATGTCATCGGCTAGCCGCTTATCGGATCGTTGTTCCCGCCGCCCCATGCCCGAGCAGGCGCCCACACACCCGTTGCTCGCCGTCCGAGACCTCGCGGTCTCGTTCGATGCGCACGGCCGCACGGTGCGGGCCGTGGACGGCGTGAGCATGACGATCCACCCGGGGCAGACCCTCGGCGTCGTCGGCGAATCCGGGTGCGGCAAGAGCGTGACCGCGATGTCGCTCATGCACCTGATCCCCCGACCGCCAGGCAGGTTCGAGCGCGGCACTGCCGTGTTCCACACCGCCGACGGCCCCCGCGACCTGCTCGCCATGTCCGAGCGCGACATCCGCGCGATCCGCGGCGGACAGATCGCCATGATCTTCCAGGAGCCGATGTCCTCACTGAATCCGGTGTTCTCTGTCGGCGACCAGATCGTCGAGGCGATTCGCCTGCACCAGCGGCTTGGCCATCGCGCGGCTCGCGATCTGGCCGTTCGATCGCTCGCGGATGTTGGCATCGCCAATCCGGCCGCACGCCTCGCCGACTACCCACACCAGTTCTCCGGCGGGATGCGCCAGCGGGTCATGATCGCCATGGCGCTCGCCTGCCGCCCAAAGCTCCTGCTCGCCGATGAGCCGACCACCGCCCTAGACGCGACCGTGCAGAAGCAGATTCTCTCGCTACTCGCGGGCCTCCGCCGCTCGCTCGGCATGGCGATCATGCTGATCACGCACGATCTGGGCGTCGTGGCCGAGCAGGCCGACGTCGTCTGCGTCATGTTCGCGGGGCGCGTCGTGGAGTACGGGCGCACGGCGGAGGTGCTCGCCCGCCCGATGCACCCGTACACGCGGGCGCTGCTCGCCTGCATCCCGAGACTCGACTCCAAGCGCGAGCGGCTCTGGACCGTCTCCGATCTCCTCGCGCAGCCGGACTTCCTGAGCACCGCGGACGGCCGTTTCGCCACCGGCGATTCGAATCCCAAACCGTGGTGGCCGTCGCAACCGAACTCCAACGCGCCGCCGAACTACCGACTGTGCCACATCACGGAAGGCCGCTGGGTGGCCGTGTCCGCAGCGCCAGCTTCCGACGATCCACCTCCCGACGTTGCGCCGCAGGCTCCGTCTCCCGTGGCCGCGGACTCACCGCGCTGACGAGACGCCATAGACTGGCATGCGCGTCTTTTCAACAATCGGGGTGCGACAGACCGAATGCACATGAACAACCCGTCGCCTGGCTTCACGTCTTCTTCACCCACAATGTTTGCCGCAAGTGCTTGTCGGACATCCACTTGCCACTGACCCGCCCATTCATACGCTTGTCGGTCGGTGTCTTCCGTGTCCCTCCACCTGCTCATCGAATGAGTTATCCACCGGCTGTTCAGATTCCAAGCCATCGCACGATTTGACCGCTTCCGATGCTTTCACTCATCATCGCCGACAAGTCCTTCTCGACTCGCGAGCGCTCGATGCTCTCGCGCCTGGAAGTCGGCCTCGCCGATGAGGGCGTGCGCGTCGTGCACGCGGCGCCGAAGGATGTGCCCATCGATCAGATGCAATCGGAGGGCCTGCAGTCCACGATCGTCCCCTACGAGGAGTCGTCGCTTCCATTCCGCTGGCGACCCTCGCGCCACGCCCTCCACCTCCTGCGGGCCATCACCCTCGCCGACGGCGAAGCCCCCGAGATCGACATCGTGCACGCGTTCGGCGCCTCCTGCTGGACGCTCGCCGTCGAGGTCGCTCGCCTCTCCAACGCCGCCCTGCTGCTGGAGGTCTACAAGCCGAGCCTCGTGTCCGCCGCGGCCGGCCGCTACGCCGCCATCGATCGACATCAGTCCGCGCCGATGTTCCTTACCTCGGAGCCCGCGATCGCGTCGGCGCTTGCCAAGAGCATCCCGCAGGCCCGGGTGATCTCCGCACCGTGGGGCGTCCACGCGCCGCCGGCCGCCCGCACCGCCGCCAGTCTCGACCAGCCCCTCTCGCTCGCGATCCTGTTCGACACCGGAGAATCAAAGCCCGTCGCGGCGTGCCTCGGTGGGATCGTCGCCGCCGGCCCCTGCTTGTCCGAGAGCATGATCGAGATGAGCATCTCCGACGCTTCCTCCTCGCGCGAGGCCCGCGTCTGGAGCGCCGCCAGAAAGGCGGGCCTGCTCGATCGAGTCTCGATCCTTCCGGACATGGAGTCCCGGCGCGAGCCCGTGCTCGAGATGGACCTCCTCCTGCTCCCGGAGCCCGGCGGCTGGGAACGCACGTTCGTCCTCGAGGCCATGGCCCGCGGTGTCGGTGTCATCGCCGCGGCCGACTCGACGCTGGACTATCTCGAGGACTCGACCACCGCCCGCCTCGTTCGGGGCGACACCCCCGCCGCGTGGGCCGCGGCCATCCGCGAGCTGGCCGAGAACCCCCGCAGGCTCGCGGACCTCCGGGCCGCCGCGCACAACTACATCCGCACGCACCGCGCTCCCAGCACGCACATCGAGGCGGTGATCAAGGCCTACCGCATGGTCGCGCGGCCCGAGCCGGCACCGACCGCCTGAGCTACGCTGGCCGTGATGGGGAGCACACCGCGATTGCCCTTTGATCCGAGCCGCATGGCCGCACGCCCCGCACAGCCGGGCCCAACCGCGAACGCGCCCGTCACGGTCTCGCAACTCGCCGCGATGATCGACCAGGCTCTCCGTGAGCGGCTACCGACGACCGTGCGCGTCGTCGGCGAGGTGGGCCGCTTCACCGAGCGCACGCACTGGTATTTCGACCTCAAGGACTCGGGCGCGGTCATCCCGTGCGTCATGTGGCAGTCCTCGGCGCGCAAGGCCGGGTTCCTGCCCACCCTCGGCCAGCAGGTCGTCCTGTCCGGGCGCGTCGAGCACTACCCGCAGAGCGGCCGGACCCAGTTCATCGCCGAGAAGATCGAGCCCGTCGGGGCGGGCGCGCTCGACCTCGCGTATCGCAAGCTCCTCGATGAGCTTCGCCAGCTCGGCTGGTTCGCCACGGAGCGCAAGCGCCCGCTGCCCGCCTTTCCACGCAAGGTCGCCATCGTGACCAGCCGCGGCGGCGCAGCCCTGCAGGACGTCCTCGACACGGTCAATCGCCGCTGTCCGGCGTTGTCGCTCGCGCTCGCGGATGTTCGCGTGCAGGGCCAGGACTCGGCCGACCAGATCGCCCGAGCCATCCGCGCCATCGGGCGCCTTCATCGCGAGTGCGGGATCGACGTCGTTCTCGTCACCCGGGGCGGCGGCTCGCTCGAGGATCTGTGGTCCTTCAACGAACGCTCCGTCGCGCAGGCGATCTACGACTCGCCCATCCCGGTCGTCGCGGCCATCGGCCACGAGACGGACACAACCATCGCCGAACTCGTCGCCGATGTCCGGTGCGCCACACCGACGCAGGCCGCGATGCGCATCGCCCCCGACGCCGCCGCCCTCCGCACCCAGCTCGACTCGATGGGCGCACGGATGGGCGCCCTGGTCGATCGGCACACCCGCCTCGATTCCGAGCGCCTTCGCGCCGTCGCCCGGCACGCCTTCTTCGCATCCCGCGACGGCTTCATCACGCTCCGGGAGGACCGCCTGGAGACGCTCACCGCCCGCCTTCGCCACGCCATGCTCGACCGCGTGCGGGCCGCGGCGGATCGGCACGACCGCGCCGCCCGTGGTCTCTCGCGTCACCGCCCCGAGGCCGCCTACGCCCGGCGTGAGGCCGACCTTCGCCACATTGCGCACCGGCTGCACACCAGCATGAACGCGGCGCTCACCCGCAAGTCGGCGGCGCTCGATTCCGCCGCCCGCGGCCTGGATCTCGTCGGTCCACACAACGTCCTCCGGCGCGGATTCTCGGTCACGCTCCGGTCGGACGGCTCGGCCCTCCGATCCGCCGCCGACGCCCGCGCGGGCGAGACCCTGCGCACCCGGCTCGCGGATGGGTCCGTCGAGTCGATCGTCACGCCGAAGGGGGCGGATCTTGCCGCGCTTCGCGCAATGCCGACCGCGCGGGCGCGCAAGAAGCCGGCCGACGATCGCAACCAACTCGGGCTCTTCTAGCGCGACACCCCGGCCTCGACGGCCCGCCCGGCATCGGAACGAACGTGGATGCGAGCCGCCTCGGGCGCGGGAATCGGCTCACCGCGCTTGCGAGCGATCACCTCGTGATAGATCGACTCCACTTCGCGAACGTGGTCCGGGTATGAGCGCAGCACCGTCCGCTGGTGGATCTCCCGCGGCGAAGGGATCGCCACCTCTCCCTTCACCAGGCGGGTGATGCACTCGGCGAGCTCCTCTTCCGATCCGCCCGTGAAGAGCAGCCCGTTGTAGTCCGATGGGTGCTCCTTCGGGTCCCTCACCCAATCCACGGGCCCGCCGAGACGCGAGCACACGACCATCTTCCCCGCGTGCAGATTCTCCAGCAGCACCAGCGGCGAGTTTTCCAGCCAGATGTGGCTCAGGATTCCCACGTCGTACTCGCCGACCGAGGAAATGAGCTGGTACAGGTCATACCCGCACCACACGCTCACCTCGGGGTACTTCGACAGCCGCTTGCGGAATCCGAACTCGTACCCCTGGGCCCGGACGATGAACTGGCACCGCTCGCGCACCGCCTGATCCAGCAGAGGGATCGCCCGCGCCAGCACCTCGAGCCCCTTGTTCGGGCGCACCGTGCCGAAGAACGCGAACCGCAGCGGCCGCGTCGCGGTCTTCGGTTCCCACGGATGGGCGTCGTAGAACGGCGATCGGCGCACCCGCCGGTTGATCTGATCAAAGTGCGGCTGGCCGAGCTTCACCCAGCGCGTCCGCTCCTCCGGAACCCCCATCGACACGTGCACCCTGCGCAGGTAATCGCTCGGCGGGGTCACCAGCGACGCCGCGGCGAGCGCCGCCACGCCGGCATCGCGCCTCTGGCCGTACACGTTGAGCGAGACCTTGACTGCCCGGGCCCGTTCTGCGGACTCGATGACCCGCTCGTTGGTGTCAGGCTCCGCGGGGATGTAGTCCTTCGGCCGGTCCCACGGCTCCAGCGGCGGGTCGTGGTCCACGGTCGTCCCGCGATGCGCATCGCGCTCGACGCCCTCGAACCCGAGCCCGAGTTCGGGATCGTTCAGCCGATCCGGGTTGAACTTCGGCTCGGTGTGGAACTTGAACAGTCGCCCCCTGAGCAGATCGCGAAGGGTCGGCTTGAGCCCGTACGCCGCCTTCCGCATCACATCCGCGGGATACATCCCGAAGAGGTGCTCCAGCGTCTGCCCCCATGCCCGCGTCGTCCGCAGCTTCTTGACGTTGCGCCCGGGAAGGCACCCGACGCACCGCTTCCCCCCGTCGAAATCGACGCACACTTCCTTCTCGCGGTGCAGCAGGTCCACCTGCGGGCAGACGAACCAGTAGTTGTGCAGCGTCGCGACCACCGGCAATCCCGCCCCTTCGATCGCCGGGATCAGGTCGAGCCCGTACCCCTCCTGCGAGTGGATGTGCACCACCTGAGCGCCGATGCGCCTCAGCCAGTCGAGCACGAGCCCCGTGGAGACCGGCTCGCGAATTTCCGTCTGCATGTTCGTGAAGTTCATCGCCGCCGGGGCCGCGTTCGGGCTGTTGCGCAGCTCGAAGCACTCGATGCCGCCCCATGTCTCGCGCGCCTCGATGAACGGGCTACCCGGGCGAAGGAGCTTCAGGCGATTCGTCATCCCCGCCGCCAGGTACTTCACCGTGTGTCCGCCCAGCACGAGGCCGCGGGCCAGTTCGCTCGCGTTCAGGTTGTACCCGCTGCCCTCGCGCCCCTGGCTGGAGAGCCGCGCCCACCCGATGAGCGCCACCGTGAGCGGGCGCGTGCTCTTCGGCCACGGGATCACACGTGCTCGGACAGAATCCTGGCGCACCAGGGCGTGCACACCGTTGTGCCCCACTTTCCCGTTGAGGTGGGTGGCGGGGTTCATCCGTACTTGCTCCCGCTCGTGAACGGCTTCACCGTCCGCGCGTACCGCATGAGCTGGCCGCGGGCCCGCAGCCACCGGCCAAGGAAGCCGATCCGCGCGATCCAGCTCTCACGCTCGATCTGCGCCGATTCCGGCTTCTTCGAGTCGATGTGGATCGTCCACGGCGCGCACAGCAGCACCGGGAAGTCATTCACCTGGTTGAACACTACCACCGCCCGCGCCCGGCGCCCGAGCACCCACAGCTGCTTTTTCACGCGCGAGCCCAGATGCCGCCCGTACACGATCGCATCCGACGGCGCTCCCTGGACATCGTTGCGAACGATCGGCACCCAGCGGGGGGGCTTCTCTCCGGGCTTGAGATCCGCGGCGACACGCGACTGCAGGTCCGCGAGCCATCCCAGGCTGTCGGGCGTGTTGCAGACCACCGCCACGGGCGAACCCCGGCGCAGGCACCCCGCATGACGCAGGGCCTCGATCGTCGGCATCGGCGGAGGCCCATCCGAGCCGGTCTTCCCCGCGACACCGTTCACGACGTCCAGCCCGGTCCGCAGGATGATCCGGGCGTGGAACTGCCGACGGTGCAGCGCGGCGTGCATGCTGTCGAACAGGAACGACCGCATCAGGCGGCCCGTCACCTCGCGCAGCTTCTCCGTGGGCAGAGTCTTCTGCACCATCCACAGGCGGTTGCGGTTGGCGTAGTAGATCCGCGCCGGCGTCAGCTTCAGATTCCACGGCGTGTGGTACACCACCGCATCGAGGTTCAGCACCACCCGCCATCCCGCGCGTGCGAAGCGCAGGCACCAGTCGGCGTCGTCGCAGTAGATGAAATACCGGTGATCCCAGAATCCAACCCCGGGCTTGTTGTCGTCCCCCACCACCGCCTTCCAGCGCGCCAGCATCGAGCACGCCGAGACCACATCCACATCCATCGTCCCGCGATACCCGCTGCCCCCCGCTCCTCCCTGCCCCCTCGGGCCGCCCACCACCGCCAGCCACTGCCTGTGCGCCTCGGCCCGCGGATGTCCCGCGGGCGCATCGTCCTGCATCGAGCCGGTCTCGGAGTTGAAGTAGATCGTGGTCTCGATCGTCCGCGATCGCTCGTTGATGTCGCACGTCCGCGACCCGACCAGGCCGATCCGCGGATCGGAGGCCATCGTGCAGACGAGGTTCGCGAGCGCATCGGCCGGCAGGTCCGCATCGTCGTCCACCAGCCAGACGAACTCGGGTGCGCCCGCTCCCGACTTGTCAAACCCGTGCTCGACGAACGCGAAACCCGTGTTGAACCCCCCGCACCCGCCCATGTTCGCCCGGTTCCGGACGATCGTGAGCGAGGAGAAGCCGAGCAGGTTCTGGCCATCGCCATCGGCGGGGGCCCAGTCCCTCGCCCGCGCCGGCTGGAACCGCGGCTCATGGGCCTGCTCGGTGTCGTTGTCCACGATCCGCTCGGGGCGGAACGTGTCCCGAAGGTGCTCGAGCGTGCCGTCGGTTCCCGCGTTGTCGACGACCACAACGTCCATCAGACCAACGGGATACGTCTGGCGGGCGAGCGATCGGAGCACCGTCGTCACGTGCGTCTTGCGATTCCACGTGACGATCAGCACGCAGATCCGCATCGTCGGCTTTGGAAAGTTCGGGCGCGCCTGCTGCGTGCCGTTCGATGTCGGCGCAGCGGCCACCTCGACGGGGCGACGGACTTGGTTGGTCAGAGTCGACAAGCGGGCGGCTCGGGAGATGGGGATTGAGAAGCGGGGGCAAGTGTAGGAGCATGCACGCCCGAATGGGGGAGCGCCCGGGTCTCCGGCACGGGTTCGTCGGTCCCCCGATGCATCTCCGGACCCACGGTTCCATTGCGCGAAACGCGCACCTCGACCTGCATCGAAGGCGGCACGTACGGGGCCGGCCGCTCCCCGGCGTACACACGCTCGATGTCCTCCGCGTGCTCCTCGATCGAGCGCCCGGGCCGCACGTTCTTGCGGAGGTTCCACGCCACGTGCGGGTTCTCAATGACACGCTGCAACACGCGCCGGAGCGACTCGCGGCTGTTGGCCGTGAACAGCAGGCCGTTGTACCCATCCTTCACGAAGTCCGGGATGCCGCCGATATCCGCCCCCAGCACCGGCACCCCGCACGCGAGCGACTCGAAGACCGTCTGCGGCGCGTTGTCCCACCACACGCTCGGCACGAGCGTCAGGTCCTTGCCGCCAAGCATCCACGGGATGTCGTGGTAGTTATACTCGCCGCGGAACGTCAGCTTCGCCAGGCGCGGCTCGATCCGGCGGAACATCCACTCGATCCGATGCCCATCGAGCGCGAAGACCGACAGGTCCACCTGCTTCAGGTGTTCCGGGTCCAGCAGTTCCAGGGCGTCGTGCACGACGTGCAGGCCCTTGTAGTAGTTGTTGTACCCCATGAAGTGCAGGCGGATCGGGCGCTGCTTCTGCCAGGGCGTCGTGGGCGGCTCGAACGCCGGCGGCGCGAACAGCAGCTCCGGCGCAAGCCTGGTCACGCGGTTGATCCGCGAGCCGATCGGCATGGTGTGGATCTTGGAGGCGTCCACGCCCATCGAGACAAACTTCCGGCGCACGAAGTCGCTCACGGCCAGCACAGTGTCGCACGATGACAGCATCCCCACCATCGCCGCCCGCCGCTTCGCGTAGTCGTTGGGCGGCCTGGGGCTCGCCGGCTCGGGCCGGATGTCGTTGGTCATCGGCTGGAGCTCGGGCGAATCCGGCGGGAGCGGCTTCCACGGGTTCAACTCGGCCATGAGCTGCGGCGTCTTGCCGCGCTTGTCCGCCGCATCGCCCCCCTTCGGCGAGAGCGGCTCGAGCACCGACGGGCCCTCATTCCCCGAAACGCCCCCGAGCGGCACCGGTTTCCCCGGCGCCTCGATCCGCATCGCCGCGAGCAGCCTCTTCTCCTGGCGGATCTCCATCGGCCCCCAGATCACCCGCTTGAACACCCCGAGCGCCGATTTCCAGTGCTTGCGGGCCTGCTGGATCCGCGAGGGGTCCCACCCATGGGCCCGCTTGTACTTGTCCAGGTGCTGCGCCCGCTCGGTCGCACGCGGCTTGTGCTCGATGCAGTTCACGCACCTGTGCCCGTTGTCGAAATCGTGGCAGAGCACCTTGTGCCCCTGCATCAGGTACACCTGCGGGCAGATCGTGTGGTAGTTGTGCAGGCTGAAGATGTGCTTGGCGCTGCACGCCTGCCGGGCCGCGGCGATGCACCCGATGGAAAACCCCTCGATGTTGTTCCAATGGACGGCGTCCGGCTGGAGGGCCGCGAACAGCCGCCCGACCTGGTCCTCAAGCTCCGGCGCCGAGACCTCCCCCATGGGGTCCTCATACTGCACGATTCCCGGGGCCATCACGGGGGAGTTGATCACCTCGAAGACCTTGACCCCCAGCCAGTCCTCGTGCCGCCGGATGCAGCATCCCGCGGGCTCGGGCACGAACGACGTCCCGCCGAACAGGGAGACCACATCGTGGCCTCGCTTGAGCAGTTCCAGGGCGAGCGCCTGGCAGTACTGGTTGACGCCGCCCCCGTAGGAGGCCCCATCCCAGATCCTCGCCCAGTTGACCAGCACGATGCGCATGGCCCCAAGGATAGGTGCGAGCCCTGTCGGATGGGCTTTTCGACCCTGTGGAGCCCAAGCCCGCCGGGCCGATACAAGCGTTTTCCCGACCCCGCACCGAACACTTCGGCCTCTTCCGCGAATAGCATTCTCCATCATGGCAGGACGCCGCCCCTCCAAGTCTTCCACACGCGACAGCAGCAAGGCTGTATCGCCGCGCACGCCCCGGACGTGGATCCGCGGCATCAAGTTCCGGGCCCTCGGCTGGCTCGTCGCGATCGTGCTGGCGACCGTCGCGACCGTGGTCTTCGCGGGTGTTCCCGCGTGGCCCGCGATCGGCTTCGCCTTCGCCGTGGCCTACGTGAGCGTTGGCAAGCTCACCACGCGCCTGCTCAAGCCGACGTGCCTCGAGTGCGGCCACGACCTCAGCGGGCAGCCGATCGGGATGCAGGGGATCGTCTGTCCGGAGTGCGGCTCGGTGAACTCGCCCGGCCTCGTGCAACTCGCCCGCATGGGCGACCCGCAGGGTAAGCACGAGGACGACAAAGAGCCTCTGGCATAAGCCGGAGGCGCCTTGTCATTTCACCACGCTGCCACCCACCAGCACCGTGTCCACCGGGTTCCCACCCACCTCGTAGGCGAGCGCACGCTCATCGGCATGGTCCAGCGGGGCCAGATCGGCCCGTGCGCCGGGCGCGATGTACCCGCGATCGCCCAGCCCCAGCAGGCAGGCGGGGTTCACCGTCGCCGCGCCGATCGCCTGCGCGGGCGTGAGGCCGCAATGCCGCACCGCGAGCCCGATCGCCAGTGGCATGGAGGGGCAGGGCGCGGAACCGGGGTTGAAGTTCGTGGCGATGCAGACCTTCCCGCCATGCTCGATGAGCGTGCGGAGGTTCGCGTATCGCCCATCGAGGTGGACGCCGCACACCGGCAGCCCGACGACGACCGTCTCGGACTCGGCGAGTTCCCGGAGCGACTCCG
>DASZWV010000234.1:0-2558 GCA_035546115.1 Phycisphaerales bacterium | reverse complement strand
CCAGTTCGTGCTGCACTACGATGTGGCGGGCACCTCGCGCCAATGCTTCCGCACGCTCCACGATGTCCGCGGCCTCTCCGTCCACTTCATGCTCGACCTGGACGGCACGATCTACCAGACGATGGACGTCAAGGAGCGGGCCTGGCAGGCGACGATCGCCAACGACCGCTCGGTCGGCGTGGAGATCGCCAACATCGGGGCCTATCCCGACGATGGATCGCCGAACCCGCTCGCCAGGTGGTACAGCACGGATGAGTCCGGCATCGCGCCGCAGACGCGGATCACGCTTCCCCCATCCCTCGGCGACGGCGGTATCCGCACGCCGGGGTTCATCGGCCGCCCGGCGCGGGCCCTGCCGGTTGTCGGCGAGGTGCAGGGGAAGCAGTACCGGCAGTACGACTTCACGCCGGAGCAGTACGCATCGCTGATCCGGCTCGCGGCGTGCCTGCACACGGTCCTGCCGCGAATCGATCTCGACTATCCGCGCGACGACCAGGGGCGCCTGGTCACCCACGTTCTGTCAAGGGATGAGTGGGAGCGATTCCACGGCGTCCTCGGCCACTACCACATCCAGCAGAACAAGATCGACCCCGGCCCGGCGATGCAATGGGACCTGCTCATCAACGGGGCGCGGCGGCTGTGCGGCCTGCCCCCGCTCCCGCGCGGATCGCCCGAATCCCGCCGCGAGCAGTAGTTTCTCGGGGTTACGCGGGCGAGCAGACCCCACTTGTTTGAGTGTGCGCCCGCACGGATGCACCCGGTTTCCCCGGTGTCCGAGGCGTACACTTGTCCCCCTGTTTCCGCCGGCGCATGGTGCCCCGACGGGACCCTCCTCGTTCCTGGCTCGACAATGGACCCCACAAACCAGAACTCCAACGTCCCCGCTCCCCACACGGCCGACGCCGCGGGCGTCAACGGCTCTACCCCGGGCGCGGCGTCACCCACTCCCCCGACTCCCGCCGGCCCGTCGGCAACGACGGTAAGCCCGCCCCCCGGCGCGGCTCCTCCCACGCCGGCGGCGCTGGATCCCTCGCTCTCCAACGAGGTGGATGCGGCGATGGCGGCCCTCGGCCTCGGGCCGGGGGGCGTCCAGCCGGAGAAGGATTCGAAGGACCGCGCCAATCGGCCGCAGCGGCGCGAGCGGCCCAAGTCGCCGATCACGCTCCCGGGGCACGACATCGCGCCCATCGGCGGACCCGCCAAGGCGACCATGAAGGGGCCGCGGGTCGTTCAGGCGGGGCGTGAGTATCGCACCGGCAAGGTCGTGTCCATCGGGCCGACGGACATCTTCGTCGAGTTCGGGCCCAAGGAGATCGGCGTCATCCCGCGTGCGCAGTTCACCGAAGAGGACCTGCCGGCGAAGGACGCCCAGCTCGAGGTCGCCGTGGACAAGTTCGAGGAGGCCGAACAGATCTTCATCTGCTCGCGCCCCGGCGCCGTCGTCAAGGCCGCGTGGGAGACGCTCGACATCGGCCAGACCGTCGACGCCAAGGTCACCGGCGTGAACAAGGGCGGCCTCGAGCTCGAGGTCGGCGGCCACAAGGCCTTCATGCCCGCCTCCCAGGTCTCCCTCGACCGCATCCCCGATCTCTCCGTGATGATCGGCGAGAAGCTCACCTGCCAGGTCTCCCAGCTCGACAAGCGCGGCCGCGGCAACATCGTCCTCTCCCGCCGCGACATCCTCGAGCAGGAGCGCCGCGAGCGGGCCAGGAGCCTGAAGGACTCGCTCAAGGAGGGCGATGTCCTCGACGGCACCGTCCGCAAGATCATGCCCTTCGGCGCGTTCGTCGACATCGGCGGCGTCGACGGCCTCGTGCACGCCTCCGACCTGTCCTACGACCGCGTGGGCATGGGCGAGCAGGCGATCGCCAAGCACGTCAAGGAGGGCCAGAAGGTCAAGGTCAAGGTCCTCAAGATCGAGTGGAACGATGAGGACATGCGCAAGAGCCGCATCGGCCTCGGCCTCAAGCAGCTCGCGGCCGATCCGTACATGACGGCCGTGCAGGACATCAAGGAGGGCTCGGAGATCAACGGCAAGATCGTCAGCCTGCAGGAGTTCGGCGCGTTCGTGGAGATCTCCCCCGGCGTGCAGGGCCTCGTCCACGTCTCGGAGATCGCCCACAAGCGCATCAACCACCCGCAGGACGTCCTCAAGGTCGACCAGGTCGTCCAGGCCAAGGTCCTCAAGATCGATCAGGGCACCCGCCGCATCTCGCTGAGCCTCAAGGCCATGCTCCCCGCGCCCGAGCCCATGGGCGGCCCCGGCGGGCGCGGCAAGGGCGACAAGGACCGCGGCCCCAAGCGCACCGCCGAGGACATCCTGAAGGAAACCCCAGCGCTCCGCCGCCTCCGCGCCGCGGCCGCGCTCCGGGAGAAGCAGAAGGGTGGCCAGTTGAAGGGTGGGTTCTGACGCGGCGGTCGCCTGCACTCCTGGGCACCACCTCGCTCCGCGTGGTGCTCTTTCCACATCGACATCGGCCCCAAACAGACCGCCCCCGACTCCTCCTGAAAGTGGCACAAGCGTGGCACGGGCGTGGCACGGGTCTCCCGACCCGTGT
>DASZWV010000233.1:0-8582 GCA_035546115.1 Phycisphaerales bacterium | reverse complement strand
TCCGCTTGGCCCGCGCCATCGCCTCGCCGGCCCCGGCGACCTGCTCCTCCAGTTCCGCCGCCGCCTTCGGCCCCAGGTTCCACCGCCGCACCGCCGCCAAGCCCTTCTCATCCGCATCCGCCTCGACCTTGGCGTCCTTGTACAGCCGCTCCAGGGCGTCCAGATCCAGCCGCCGGATGTCCTCCCCCCTGGCCGCCAGTTGCATCAGCCGCTCGGTCACCATGGCGATCGGCAGCCCCCAGTCGCCGACATGGTTCTGCCGGATGACGTTGTACCCCAGCCGCGTGAACACCCGCGCCAGCGCATCCCCGATGATCGTCGCCCGCAAATGCCCCACGTGCATCTGCTTGGCCAAGTTCACCCCGCACAGGTCCACCACGATCGTGTGCTGTGGCACGGGTCTCCCGACCCGTGTGCCTTTGTCCCCTTCATCAACCGTGTGCTGTGGCACGGGTCTCCCGACCCGTGTGCCTTGGCTGACTTCCCCAACCGGCTCGATCCCCAGCGCCGGGGTATCCAGCGCCCTAAGCAGCGACGGCAGGGCATCCGCCTTCAGCACGATGTTGATGAACCCCGGCCCCGCGATGCTCGCCTCGGTCAGCGGCTCCGCGATCCCCGACACATCCACCTTCTCGATGATCGCCTTGGCCACCTCCCGCGGCGGCTTGCCCACCGTCTTCGCCAGCGTCATCGCCGCGTTGCACTGAAAATCCCCGAACTTGGGGTTCCGGCTCGCGGCGATCTGCGGGTCGCCCGCCGCCGAAGGAAACGCCGACGCGATGGCCGCGGCGAAGCGTTCGGAGAGGATCTGCACAGGGTCGTACGACATGGCGGGTGGAGGGCCGGGCGGGTCGGGCAGGGTGGTGGTGGGGGGCGATGGTAAGTCCGAAAAACTACGGCCTGCAAGCCCGGAGTCCCGATCTTTCGGGAGTTCGGGGTGCGAAGTGGGGAGACCGCGGGGTCGGCGGGGTGCGGTCCTTTGGAGAAACGCGCATGTTCAGCGCAGGTGTACGTCGAGTGCTGATCGCTTCCAGCGCACTGGTCATCACGGGCCTTCTGCTCATCCACCTCGCCGGGTGCAACACGGTCAAGGGCGTCGGCCGCGACGTCGAGGCCCTCGCCCAGGGCGGTCAGGACATCATCGACGGCAAGGCGAACCACTGATCCCGGTTTCCGATGGCCCGCCGAACGGCGGCCTCTCAGGCACAAGCTCGACCCGATGCGTTCCTCCGGTCCGCGGGCCCGGCTTGCCAGAATCCGATCGCCCAGTACCATCCGGCTCATACACCACTCCCCAGGAGCCCCGGCATGAGCCGTCCCATGGTCCATCGTCTGCTCGCGAGCCTGTTCGCCTCCGCGGTCGTTCTCTCCGTCCTTATCACCCTCGGCGGTTGCGAGACCGTCAAGGGCGCCGGACGTGATATGACCAACATCGGAGAGGCCGGCGAGCGCGCCATCAGCAAGTGAGCATCGACCTCTCCGGTCGCCCGATCGCCATCACCGGCGCCTCCAGCGGGATCGGCGCCGCCACGGCCATCGCCTGCGCTCGCGCCGGCATGCCCGTCGCCCTTGGGGCCCGCCGCACCGACAAGCTCGACGCCATCGCGGCCCAGATCCGCGCCGCCGGCGGCCGCGCCCTCACCCTCGCCGCCGACGTGACCCGCCCCGAAGACTGCAAGGCCCTCGTGGACGCCTGCGTCCGCGAGTTCGGCTCCATCTACGCCGTCTACGCCAACGCCGGCTACGGCGAAGAGTCGGCCCTCCACCTCATGCCCGACGAGCGGGTCCGCGCCATGTTCGAGACCAACTTCTTCGGCTCGCTCAACGTCATCCGCCCCGCCCTCGAGCACATGCTCAGGAACCCCGGCCCACCCTCCCAGCCCCGCGGCCACATCCTCTGGTGCTCCTCCTGCCTCGCGCGCATGAGCCTTCCCAACTACTCCATCTACTGCGCCACCAAGGCGTCGCAGGCCCACGCCGCCACCGCCATGCGCCACGAGCTGCGCCCGCAGGGCGTCCATGTCAGCAGCGTCCATCCCATCGGAACCCGCACCGAGTTCTTCGAGCAGGTCCAGCGACGCGCCGGCGGCGAGCGGACAACCATCACCCTCCCGCGACACTTCTATCAGACGCCCGAGTTCGTCGCGAAAAAGACCGTCCAGTGCCTCCGCCGGCCCCGCGGCGAGGTGTGGACGGGCCTGTCGGGCGTGAGCGTCCGCACGGCCATGGCCCTCGCGGCCATGTTCCCCGGCATGGCCGATTGGGCCCTCGCACGGATTTCGCGCAAGTCCTGAACCAGCCGGCCACGCTCGACGCTCCCGCGCGTGGAAGCGTCACGTGCTCACGATGATCTGCTGCGGCGAATCCTCGGGCTGGTGCAGCGTGTTGCCTGCAAACCCCGCCGCGCGCAGCATCCGCTCCAGCTCGGCAAAGGTGTACGCATCGCCGCTCGCCGTGGTCGCCAGCATGACCAGCGGGAACGTCGCCGACATCGGCGGAGATACCCGGTCCGCGTTGGGCACGAACTCGAGGGTCACCAGCCTGCCGCCGGGGCGCAGGGCCCCCCGCAGCCGCTTGAGCAGCGCCGTGCACTTCTCCGGATCAAAGTGGTGCAGCAGGTTCGTGAGCAGGATCAGGTCGTAGGGCCCCTTGAGGTCCACCGTGAACGCATCGCCGGCGATGGTCTCGAATCGCGAGCCCACGCCCATGCGATCGGCGTTGCGCTTCGCGACCTGCAGCACGTTCGGCCAGTCCAGCGCCGCGACCTGCGCCCCGGGATTCTGCTTCGCCACCACGATGCCGAACAGCCCGTGCCCCGCCGCGACATCCAGGATGCGCCCCGAGACGGGCCCCACGAGCCTGGCGATCGCCTGCGCTGTCGGGAACATCATCGCCCCCATCCCCTCGGCGAACGACACCCACCCCTCGTACTCCGGCACGACGGAACCTTCCGTCACGCACCCCCCGCGCCGGACCGCCTCGGTCAGCCTCGCGAAGAACGGCGTGATCGGCCCGTTCAGGAATCCCATCACGCCCCCGATGTACGCCGGCGACGACCGGTCCAGGAACGTCGCGGCCTCCGGCGTCAGCGCGTACTTGTCCCCGCGCTTGGTCAGCAGGCCATTCACAGTCCAGTAGTCGCACAGCACCCGCACGCCCTTGGGCGAGGCCCCGCACGTGCGCGCGATGTCCGCGGCGGTCGCGTTGCCCCCGGCGATCGCCGAGAACAAGCCGATGTCCACCGCCGCCTGCATCGCGGCGGTCTTCTGATACGCGGTGAAGCAGTCGAAAATCGGTGCAGGATTCACTGGCAACCCTCCTCGTTCGAATCGGTCTCTCAAGCCTCGCGCACCAGCAGCGCCACCACGTGCGCCTCCACCGCCCGACCCTCGCCCACCGCATCCACGCGCTCGTGGCTCTTGCCCTTCACGTTCACCACCCCCGGCTCGATCCCCAGCAGCGAGGCGATGTGCCGCCGCATCGCCTCCTTGTGCTGCCCGATCCGCGGCCGCTCCAGGATCACCGTCGCGTCGATGTTCCCGACGACGAACCCCGCGCTCTCCACGCGCTCGGCCGCGGCACGCACGAAGTCCGCCGAGTCGCGCCCCGCGTTCTCGGGCGCGTTGTCCGGGAACATCTGCCCGATGTCCGGCAATCCCAGTGCGCCCATCAGGGCATCCACCACCGCGTGGTAGAGCACATCGCCATCGGAGTGCGCCACCGGCCCGCGATCGAACTCCAGCCGCACGCCGCCCACGATCAACTCCCGCCCGTTTCCCGCCGGCGGCCTGGGCTCAAGGCGGTGCAGGTCATATCCATGCCCGACGCGAAACGTGGTGTGTGAGGTGGTCATGGCGATTCCGAAGAGACTCCCCGACAGTGGGGGGCGGGAGGATCGAGGCGTGTCCCGCAGATTCACGCCCCACCCGACAGGGTCGTGTCAGGGCAACAGCAGTCTCTGGACGATACTCTCCTATCTCCGCCTCGGCGTGCGAACCGCCCGCGCGATTCGTCCGTCGATGCACCAGACGTCCCGTCCAGTCGGAGCACGCATGAACTCTTCTCTGAACCTCGGCCGCCTGTTCTCGCTCGCCGGCCTCGTCATGTGCCTCGCGTTCCTCTCCGGGTGCTACTCCGAGGGCGGCCCCGGCTTTGCCATCGATCAGCACGTCTTCGTCAGCCGCCCCTGGCAGCCATGGACCGTCACGCTGCGCGACACGCGCACCGGGCAGGAGTTCTGGTCCATGGATGTGCCCGTCGGCAAGCGGCTCATCCTGTCATTCTCCACCAACACCGGCACCAAGGACAAGTACACCCCCGACAAGATGAACTGGTCGCTCGTCGATGAGAGCGAAGACTTCGCCGTGCTCCTGTCCAACAGCCTGCCCGTGCCGCCCGCGGATTCCCGACGCCTCGAGCCCACGCTCCGCTCTGCGCCCGAGCTCCCGGAGAACATGGTCACCGTCACCAAGGGGGCCCTCCCGCCCGCCAAGGTGCCGGCGGTGCGCCCGCCTTCGGTAACGGTCCCGGCACCGACCGAACGACCCCCCGAAGATCAGCCGGTGCCCATGCCCGACACGCCGATGCCTTCGAGATAGTCCGATAACTCCCTATCGGAATCCAAACTCGTAGCGTGTCCGATAAATCCACTGATTTTGGTGGTCTGCGAAACTAATTCTCGGGCGAATAACCGACAAGGGACGTAGAACCGCCCGCGCTCGCCATTATCTTAGAGCCCATGTCCCGGTCAACATCTCGAGGTGTCAGCGCTCGCACGGATTGGGCAGCGCGGGGTCGGCGGAGCCGCTTTGAGGAAGTTGTCGCATGGACTGATCGGGATTGTCCCGGGGCGAGGGGTTTCACGCTCATCGAGCTGCTCGTCGTTCTGGGGATCATCATGATCCTCGTCAGCATCCTGCTCCCCAGCCTCAAGGGCGCACGCGATGCGGCCCGCAAGGCCGTCTGCCTCAGCAACCAGAACCAGATCGGCACCGCCATGGCCAACTACGCCCTCGCCAGCAGGGACACGATCCCGCGCGAGGGCACGGTCGTCGAGATCGGCCGCACCGAGACCGAGCGCCGCATGCGCATCTGCTGGCCCGTCGCCTATCGCCCGTTCCTCGAGGATCGCTCCAGCGTCGACGTCGACGACAACGACCTCTTCGAGCTCGCGCCCTACTACAACGACCCGGCACGCCCCAAGGACAACCACAAGATCCACTACGTCACCAACGCCATGCCCATGGTGCAGCAGGGCGTGGTCGATACCGGCGCCCGCTACAACTACTGGCGCCGCCGCGGGCCGGTCCTCACCACCCGTCTCCCCTCCCCCGCGAACACCCTCTACCTCACCGAGTTCTCGGACGATGCCAACCTGTACATTTGGAACCAGATCCAGAGCAACGCGGTCCCGCAAATCGCCGCCCACCCCGACGAGGCCGACCTGTACTGGTCCCAGCCCTACGACATCTGGGACATCCTCCACATCAACCCGCAATCCAGCCAGTTCCGCATCGGCAGTTCGCGCCACAACGGGTGCGGCAACGCGTTGTATCTGGATGGTCATGCCACCACGCTCAAAAAGGCCGACCTCGAGAACGTCGATACGTGGGATGACCATGACTACGGCGTTCGAAACGAGGCCCCCGCCTGGGCCCCATAAGATCCCGGCGGGCCGCGGAGATGTTCGCTCGAGCGCCGGCCTGCCAGGATCGCATCCATGAAGAACCTCCGTTGTGTTGTCGCTCTGGGCATCGCCGTCGCCGCGATCGCCGTCGGCCGTCCATGCCTCGCCCAGCCCCCCGCCCCCGGCCAGCCGGGCGGCGTGCCGTCCTCGCTCCGCCCGCACCCGCCCTCCACGCTCCGTCCCAGCGCCAAGCCGACGATCGTCTCTCCCGTCGATCCAAAGCTCGACGTCCGCAGCGCCATCGAGGCCGCGAAGAAGAAGGCCGCCGAAATGCGCGGGCGCGTGCTCGTCGTCTGGATCGCCGACCCCGAGGCCATGTACCCGCGCGCCATGGTCGATGTCCTCAACACCGCCGACATCCATAGACGCATCGGCCTCGAGTACGCCCTGGTCTGGGCCGACATCGGCGCCGGCGAGCACGCCGCGGCCAACCTCGCGCTCGCCAAGTCCCTCGGCGCCGACGTGAGCGCCAAGGACGTGCACCCGACGTTCACCATCCTCTCCGCCGCCGGCAAGCCCGTCGTGCATCGCAGCGCGATCGACATGGTCGATCCCGTCCGCACCAACACCTACACGGCGCCCGTCGTCAACGACTTCCTCGCCGAGAACGCCGAGCCTCCCCCCGCCGCGAAGGACATCGCCGACCAGGCGGTCGCCAAGGCGAAGGAGTCCAGGCGATGCGTGCTGCTCTGCTTCGGGCAGTACGGCGATCTGTGGACCACCAAGTTCCGTGTCTGGCTCGGCTCCGCCGACACCGCCAGGGCGCTCGAGAAGCGGGCCGTCGTCGCCCACGTCGAGCTCCTGCGCGACCGCGGCGCCTTCGAACTCATGGAAAAGCTCGGCGGCAAGCACGTGCAGAGTCTTCCCTGGTTTGTCGTGCTCGGTCCCGACGGAAAGCCCGTCGGCACCAGCCAGCCCGAGAAGATGCCGAACATCGGCTTCCCTTCCGACGAGGCGGAAATCAAGGCGTTCTGCGATCTGCTCAAGGCCGGCAACGCCGAGTGGAACGACGCCGACTCCAAGGCCATCAGCGATTCGCTCACCGTCTTCCACTCGCAATATGGGCAATAAGCCCCATCGATCTCAGAATCCCCGCGGATCTTCCGGGGAATTGCCGCGGTCCTGACGGAGCCGCCCCGCGCACGCGTCCGTGCAGAAAGCACGCCGCCAACCGGGCGTTTTCTGCCACGGCCACGCTCGATGCTCATATCATCTCGTCTCTTCGTTGTCACTCCAAGCATGGGATCCACGCGATGAAAAGCACACTGTTCATGGGGATCGTCGTCGGCGCGCTCGTCTGTTCCTCCCTCGCCCTCGCGCGGGCCGCCTTTGCGCAGACCGCTCCGACAGCCGCCCAGCCCTCCGGCCCGATCCCCGTCCCGAACATGCCGGTCGTCAAGACGCTCGAACTCGGCGACGGCCTGGTCGCCGAAGAACTCAAGATCGGCGAGGGCGAGGAGGTCAAGCCCGGCGCGACCGTGACCGTCTACTACCACGGAACCCTCAAGGACGGCGGCAAGGTCTTCGACTCGGCCTTCCAGCGCGGCGCGCCCAACACGTTCACCCTCGGTAGTCTCATCGAGGGTTGGAACAAGGGCCTGCCCGGCATGCACGTGGGTGGCATCCGCCGATTGATCATCCCGGCCAAGATGGCCTACGGGGCGATGGGACAGCCGCCGACCATTCCGCCCAACGCCGATCTGGTGTTCACCGTCCAGATGGTGGCGACCACGCCCCCCGGCGCGCAGCCCCCCGCCGCCCAGGCGCCCAAGCCCGAGGAGAACACCTGCCTCGGCCCCGACGGCAAGAAGCACACCTTCCCCCTCGACGTCTACGACGAGAGCGCCGACGCCAGCCGCACCATCGCCGAGGGCCTGGCCAAGGCCCGCGCCGAGGGTAAGCGCGTCCTCTCCATGTGGGGCGAGAACATGTGCCAGTTCTGCCTCTTCCTCGTCGACGTTCTCGAGAACGATCCGAACTGCAAGCCGCTGGTCAAGAGCGACTACGTCTGGATCCGCATCGACCTCGGGCGCGAGTACTCAAAGGGCAACATCAAGAACCTCAACCTCGCCGAGTTCTACGGCCTGACGCACCTGCAGATGCCGCGCCCCGACGGCAAGACCATGGGCGCGCCCGCCCTCGCGATCATCGACCCCGAGACCGGCAAGACCGTCGGCGTCATGGACCCGGCCCGCGACCTGCTCAGCGGCGTCATGGGCGGCAACGACATGGTCGCCAAGCCCATGACCATGAACCGCCTCTTCGACGAGAAGATCATCTACAAGTTCCTCGCCGAGAACCGCCCCCCGGCCAAGGCCGCCAAGTCCGTCCTCGACGATGCGCAGATGCACGCCAAGCGCGACTCCAAGAAGGTCCTCGCGCTGTTCATCATGCCCGACGACGACAGCCAGAAGATGGTCGACTGGATGCAGTCCCCCTCCGTCAACGCGGCCCTCACCAACTCGTTCTCGCCCGTCATCATCGACATCGAGCGCATGATCGGCGCCCGAGAGCTGCTCCAGGTCGCCTGCTCAAAGCCCGTCTTCCCGCCCTTCCTCACGGTCCTCGACGCGTCCGGCAAGTCCATCGGCGAGGACACCCAGTTCACCTCGCTCCCCAAGACCGACGACAAGATCGACGCCTTCGTCCGCGCCCTCGCCGCCGCCGGCAAGATCGGCGACGCCGACAAGGCCGTGCTCGTCAAGTCCCTCAAGGACGCTGCCATCGCGCAGGCCGATCCGAAGAAGGGCCCGTAACCCAACCGTCGCCCACGAGCGAAAAAGCCCGGCCTATGCCGGGCTTTTTTCGCTCCGTGCGTTCCTGATTCACGCCCCGCCCACCGTCAGCCCCACCGGCTGCGGCCGCACCGCGTGCGTCGGCTCCACCGCCAGGCCCA
>DASZWV010000232.1:0-6643 GCA_035546115.1 Phycisphaerales bacterium | reverse complement strand
AGCCGTCGCCGCAGCGCACGCAATCGCCGGTGATGTGCGTCAGGCAGGCGTCCTCGCAGACCCAGTTGTCCCCGGCGGTGAACAGACCGTCCGGGCAGAGGCAGTTGCGCGCGGCGAGGTCGCGATGGACGACGCCGTCGCGAGCGAGGAGCAGGCCGCCCCCTCCGCCCCCGCCCTGGGCCATGGCGCACTCGACGAGCTCGAGCTCTTCGATGCAGCAGGAGTCGCGGCAGACGCAGGCCTGGCCGGCGCAGTCGGACCAGCGGACGTCGCAGACGGTGGACTTGTCGCGCACCTGTACGGCGCAGCCGTCGCAGAGCGAGACGCAGACGTCGTCGATCTCGCAGCGGTCGCGGCAGCGGATCATGGCGCCGGGCGAGACGGTTCCGTCGGAGTTCAGGCCGGCGGGGCAGGTGCACTGGCGGAAGAGGCAGTCGCTGACGTAGACGTCGTCGCAGTCGTCGCAATCGATCGGGCAGCCGCGCCAGTTCGAGACGCACAGGTCGTAGACCTCGATGCTGCTCTGGCCGGAGGCGCGGATGAACGAGGAGGGGGGCAGGGCCGGGTTCGACGAGTACGGGAAACCGGCGGTGAAGCCCTGGCAATCGATGTCGACGTCGCTGCAGAAGACCTCGATGCAGGCGCGGCCGTCGTCGGGCTGGGGGAGGTTGTCGGTGAGGCAGTAAGCGCCCGGCTGGGTGATCGAATAGAGCGCCGTCAAGGACGAAGGGAGGGACGAGATGGGGACTCGAGGCTCGGCGACGCCCTGGTCGGTCGCGGCGACCTTCTGCTTCACGAGGCTGAGCGTCGCCTGCATGTTGCCTTGCTTGGCGTCGAGTTGGGAGAGGGAGACGCCGGTGGGCGAGATGGGCCCGGCGGGCGGGGAGAGCTCTCCGGCGCGGGCGCTTCGCGAGAGGGCCGCGAGGCCCGCGACGCCCGCGACGCCGAGGAGCACGCGCCGGCCGAGTGTTCCGAACGCGCCTTCCGAATCGGTCGCGGGTTGCGGAGCGGGCGCGGGTGGAACGGCTTCCGGCCGCGGTTCGTTGGCGGAGTTGTCGCCGGCGTGGAATGGCTCGGGCGTGAAAGACATGTGAGACTCCTCCTGCCTCGCTGTCTGGAAAGACTCGGGTGTGCCTCTCGCAGCGTTGATCGCGCACGCGCGCGGTCGTTGCACGCCGTTCGGGCTGCCCCGAACATACCACGGGGTTCCCCCAGCCGCAACGCAGTTCTCCCCGAACATGTCCGAATTCCCGATGGACAGAAAAACTGGCCGGGATTTCCGGCCAGTCGGGAGAGATTCGGGTCGTCTGTGGGACTCCGGCGGACGCGGGCCAATCAGGTCAGGCGTGTTTCGCATCCTTTGCGGAGCCCTTCTTGGCATCCTCGCGGGGCTTGCGGGTGGCCTTCTTGGGGGCCTCTTCGTCGGTCGCGGGCGCGGCGGGCTTCTTCTCGGCCTTTTCGGCGTGCTTCTCGTCCTTGGCGTGCTTGTCGCCCTTCTTGGATTCGGGTTTGTCGCCGGCGGCCTTGCCTTCTTTCTTCTCGGCCTTTTCTCCGTCCTTGCCCGGCTTCTTCTCGATGAGGTTGCCCTCGTTGTCGAAGTCGAGGTCGGGCTTCTCGTCCTTGGCGAGGACGCGGTCGGGCTTGACGTGGAGCTTGATCCAGGTTTCGAGCTCGGTCTCGTACTTGACGTGCACGTCGTAGTTGTCGACGCGCTTGATTGCGTGTGAGAGGCGGACGTCGCGGGGGCGGACGCCGAATCCGGCGGCGATGAGGGCCTCGGAGATTTCCTGCTGGGTGACCGAGCCGTAGAGGATGCCCTGGTCGTTGCAGGAGCGCTCGATGGCGAGCTCGTAGCCGGTGAGCTTGTTGATGGTCTCGGCGCGCTGCGCACGCTGGGCGGCCATGTCGGCCTGGGCCTGGGCGCGCTTGGCCTTGAGGCTCTCGATGAGGTCCTGGTTGGGCGTCGTGGCGACGTTGTTGGGGAGGAGGAAGTTGCGGGCGTATCCGGTGCGGACCTTGACGACATCGCCGACGATGCCGAGGTTCTCGACGGATTCGGTGAGCAGCAGTTCGACAGTCTTGGCCATGGCCGGTGTCCTTTGCCCTGGGGGCAGAGTTAGGAGCGAGGGCTGGCGAGCGATGTGCCGCGTGCCCGATCGCCCCAGTGGTGGGGGGGCCAACAGGGTAGGTGTGCGGAGGGTCTGAGGCGAGCGATTTCGGTCTGGAGAGAGGCATCGAGTGATGAATGCATCGAGGCGTCGAGGAAATCAGTGAGGAGGACGGCCTGGAACCCCGTGGCAGGTGCGTGGGCGCATGTCTTTCACGATTTGCCACCCTACCCTTGCGCTCGGCGCACAGTTTTGGGTGGCCCTCGCCCTCGCTGCTCGCCACTGCACGAGGGCGTAGCTCAGTTGGTAGAGCAACGGACTTTTAATCCGCAGGTCGTGGGTTCGATTCCCACCGCCCTCATTCCCGCGCCGCGCCCCGGCGGCGCGGCGTCCCGGGCATCCATGGGGGAGGTTCTCGCTTGAGTAGCGCACTGGTTTCGACCCATCCCGTTCCGCAGACGCAGTCGCACCTGCTTGCGATCCACGCCCAATGGTCGGGCGAGTCGGGGGGCGGTTCGGGCGCGCTGCACATCTGGGCGGAGGATGGAAGCGCGATCGGGTCCGGCGCGGTGGGCGGCGCGCCGAGCCAAACGCAGGCGCACCCGTTCGCCGCGAGCGTCGAGGCGTTGATGGGGATGGTCGGGCCGCTGCTCGGGGAGATTTCGGTGCGTCCGGGGTCGCTCACGCTCTCGCTGCCGGCGCACGGGGGAATGCCGATCGCGAGCCCGCACATCGCGCATGCGCACGGGCACACGCACGAGGACGCCGAGGAGCCCCCCGCGGCGGATGATGAGGCGGATATTGATGTTCCGGATGCGGCCGACCTTGCCGCGCCGAGCGTGAAGGCCGAGCCCGCGGTGGTGGAGGCGCCGGCGGCGCCGGGTGTGACCGTTTCGCTGGCGCGGTTCACGGTGCCGACGCTGGTGATCTCGGCGGTGGATGCGCCGAGCGCGCTGGATGCGATCGAGGATCGAGCGGCGGGGGAGCAGGCTTCGAACCTTGTCGCGGGCGAGACGCTCCGATTCTTTGCGGCGGCGAGCCGGTTCGTGCGGCACCTGCTCTCGCAGCAGCGGTTTGTTCCGATGATCCAGCAGGAGCCGTCGGGGTCGATCGCGGGGGTGTGGCAGCCGTGGTTGGCCGACGAGCAGACGGCCTCGCGGCTGGCGCGGTTGCAGGCGGCGATGCCGCCCGCGGCCCGCGCGGCGATCGACACGTTCCAGCAGGACGGGTGGGCGGTGCTGGACGACTTCCTGCTCCGCACCGGTGATGCGCTCTGCCGACGCGTGCTCGTGCGTGATGCGATGCAGGAGGCGATCGAAGGGCGGGACCCGCACGCGGACACGCACGTGGCGTGGCTCTCGGGCCTGCTCGGCGATGCGAACGCGGAGAATGGCGGCGAGATCGATGCTCGTACGGGGCCGCGGAACGACCTGATCAAGGGTGTTCGGCGCTGGATCGGCGGGCTGGAGGAGCGCGGCTCGGGTGCGGCGTGGCGGCTGCTGTTGAAACTGTCGGAGCCGCTGGATGTCGGGGGGTTGACGCCCGTGGACAATCTGGCCGCGCCGAGCGACAAGGTGCGGTGGACGCTCTCGCTGCATCTGCAGAACGTGGTGGAGGCGTCGGTGGTGGCGGATGCGGCGGACATCTGGCTTCTGCCGCCGGGCGCGGCGAGCGTGGAGGGGCAGCGGATCGAGCAGCCGCAGGAGCTGCTGCTGTCGGAGCTCGGAAGGGCGGCGCGGCTGTACAAGCGGCTGGAGAAGGCGCTCGAGGATCCGGAGCCGGTGGAGCTCGAGCTCTCGACGACCGAGGCGTACAAGTTTCTGCGCGAGTTCCGGCCGATCCTGATGGAGCAGGGCTTCGGCGTGGTGGCGCCGGACTGGTGGGATTCGCCGACGGTGCGTCTGGGGGCGCGGCTGCTGGTGCAATCGGAGGATGTGGATCTTTCGACGATCGGGGCGATGGGCGCGGCGTCGGTCTCGAGCGGCGGGGCGACGACGCCGCAGCTCGGTCTCTCCAGCCTGGTGTCCTACCGGTGGCAGATCGCCGTGGGGGACACGAACCTGACGCTCGAGCAGTTCGAGAAGCTGGCGGCGCAGCACTCGCCGCTGATACGGCTCAACGGGCGGTGGGTGGAGATCCGGCCGGAGGATGTGAAGGCGGCGATCAAGTTCATCCGCGAGAATCCGGGCGGGAAGATGGAGGTCGGGCGGGCGCTGCGGCTTGCCTACGCGAGCGACACGCGCGACACGGGCGTGCCCATCCTGGGGATGGATGCGACGGGGTGGGTGGACGCGATCTTCGGGTCCGGCGGGAAGGACGGCGCGGCGAAGATGCCCATGATCGATGCGCCGCGAGGATTCGTTGGGACGCTCCGGGCGTATCAGCTCAAGGGGCTCTCGTGGCTGGCGTTCCTGGACAAGCTCGGGCTTGGGGCGTGCCTCGCCGACGACATGGGGCTCGGCAAGACGATCCAGCTGCTGGCGCTGCTGGCGCACGAGCGCTCGATGCTGCCCGGAGCGGAGCAGGGCGAGGCGGTCGCGGTGACGCCGGGCGCGGAGAGCCGGGGTGCGCAGAGCCTCCCGCCGACGCTTCTGATCGTGCCGATGTCGGTGGTTTCGAACTGGGTGCACGAGGCGAGGCGGTTCACGCCGAGCCTGCGTGTGCTGGTGCACCATGGGCTGACGAGATTGACCGGTGAGGCGCTTGTCGAGGGTGCTCGCAACACGGACATGGTGATAACGACCTACGCGCTGGCGCACCGCGATCGCGAGCACCTGTCGCGGATCAGCTGGGGTCGCATCGTGCTCGATGAGGCGCAGAACATCAAGAACCCCGCGGCGAAGCAGACGCGTGCGATCCATGCGATTCCCTCGCCGCGGCGGTTTGCGCTCACGGGAACGCCGCTGGAGAACCGCCTGATCGAGCTGTGGTCGATCATGGACTTCCTGAACCCAGGGTATCTGGGGCCCGCGGGTGAGTTCCGCTCGCGGTTCGCGGTGCCGATCGAGCGGTACCACGACAAGCACCGGGGCGGGCAGCTTCGCGGGCTGGTGCAGCCGTTCGTGCTGCGGCGGCTCAAGACCGATCCGACGGTGATCACGGACCTGCCGGAGAAGGTCGAGTCGAAGGAGTACTGCTATCTCACGCCGGAGCAGGCCGGGCTGTACCAGACGTGCGTCTCGGACATGCTCGCGGCGGCGGAGCGTGCGGAGGGGATCCAGCGTCGCGGGCTGGTGCTCGCGGGCCTGATCAAGCTCAAGCAGATCTGCAACCATCCGGCGCACTTCCTCAAGGAGTTCGGGCCGGAGGGGAACGCGGCCAGCGCGGGGCCGATCGCGGCGGCGCGATCGGGCAAGTGCCAGCGGCTGGTGGAGATGCTGCAGGAGGTGGTGGAGGCGGGGGACAAGGCGCTGGTGTTCACGCAGTTCCGGCAGATGGCGCACCTGCTGGCGACGATGCTGCGGCAGGCGCTGGACCGGGATGTGCTGCTGCTGCACGGCGGCACGCCGGCGGCGCAGCGCACGCAGATCATCGCGGATTTCCAGGGGGACAAGGGCGCGCCCCCGGGACTGGTCCCGAGCAAGTCTCGCCACGCGCGCACGAATGCGCCGGTGCTCATCCTGTCGCTCAAGGCGGGCGGAGTGGGGTTGAATCTCACCGCGGCGAACCACGTGTTCCACTTCGACCGGTGGTGGAACCCGGCGGTGGAGAGCCAGGCGACCGACCGCGCGTACCGCATCGGGCAGACGCGAACGGTGCAGGTGCACAAGTTCGTCGTCTCGGGCACGCTCGAGGAGCGCATCGACCAGATGATCGAGGAGAAGACCGAGCTGGCCGACCAGATCATCGGGCACGGCGAGGCCTGGCTCACCGAGCTCTCGACCGACAAGCTTCGCGATCTGCTCACGCTGCGTGCGGATGCGGTCGAGGATGAAGAGGATCTTGCCCCGGGGGCGCCGATGGTTCGTGGCGGGAACGGCCAATCCGCCGAGGAGGCGCTTGCCGCACCATGAGTTCCCTTCCTCCCAAGCCTTCGGTTCCGTCTTCGGGCATGCCGCCGCGCCAGGGCTCGGCCGCCGATCGTGCGCGGTTCGACAAACGCATCTCGCGTCCGACGCTCCATCCGCGGCGCGTGATCGGCGGGTATCGCCTGCAGAGTCGTCCACCGGTCTCGGGCGGCGCCGGCCCGGCCCTGCCGCCGGGCGAGGCGGGGGATGCGACGGATTCTCCCACGACGCAATCGACGGGCTGGACGTGGGCCTCGGCGCGATGGATGCGTCCGGCGGAGCAGCTTGCCCCGGGCGAGCAGCTCGCCGAGGGGCTGGAGTATGCGCGGGCGGGGCAGACGCGATCGATCGAGCTCAAGCCGGGGTTGATCTCCGGACGGGTGCAGGGGCGCATGCCGCAGGCGTATCAGACGAGCGTGCGGCTGCCGACGTTCACGCCGGACCAGTGGGAGAAGGTGTGCGCGGCGATGTCGAGCCAGGCGAAGTACGCCGCGGCGCTGCTCGCCGGCGAGTTGCCGCCGAACATCG
>DASZWV010000231.1:0-1968 GCA_035546115.1 Phycisphaerales bacterium | reverse complement strand
GAAGCACGGCGCAGAGCGTTCGCCGGGTGGTGGTCGATTCCTTCCGAGCGAACTCTTCGAACGCGGCTTTGATCGCGGGGGCGTCGAATCGTCCGAGTGCGAGAAGCAGTTCATACTGCGCGCCGTGCGGGCCGTACCTGTCGGCCGGACAATGGTGAAGGGCGGCGAGCAGGCGCTCGACCGCCGCGCTGTCTCGCGGGTCTCGCACGCCCTTCGATGCCGCGATCAGATCGGCGACTCCGTCCGCGCGATCGAAGGCCCGCCGCAGAGCCGCGACGACCGCTGGCTGGTCGCTCCAGGAGACGGCGGCAAGGAACTCGTCGGAGCGAACGCCGTTGTGCACGCATCGTTGCACAAAGGCGTTGTCGTCGAAGGGGTCGAGTCGAGACAGGTCGAGAGCGTCGAGGCGCGAGGCGATGATCGGGGCTGTCGTCTCGGGGTAGTAGTACAGGAGGCGGCGAGCTGCCTCGCAACGTAGAGTATCGATGGGATACCAGCCGTACAGATTCTCCCGAGGAATGGCCTCGACGCTGAGGTCCGAAAGGAGCGATCGAAACAGAGCGTTCGGATCGCTGGATCGCCAGACGTCGCGAACCGCCTTCCGAAAAGCCGGATCGTGCGTCGGGCTGTTGATGACGACGCACGCGGTCGGCTGGTATCGAATCGCCGAGTAGGCGCGATTGACAATCTGGCCGATCGCGACCAGACACACGTCGCCGATGGTCAGCGTGTACGAGGAGACCTCGGAGGTCATCGCGTCAACCTTCGGGAGCGAGGCGGCAGCGGCGCACTCGCGCTTGTTGAGGGGATTGGCGCAGTACATCTCATGGTCGAACCAGGCGGCCGACATGGGACCACCGTCGGGTATCGACAGTTTGGTGGGCGTCGCATCGTCGAGCGCATCGAGGAGCTGCGGCAGGGCGCGCGGGCCGAGCGCCACGAGATCGCGAAATGCCGGGGGGCACTTGAGGCGGTGGTCCGTCAGAACCAGCATGTCGGACCGCGCGGCCGACTCGATCGGCGCGAAAGCGGCTCCGGTGAGTGTTGCCGAGAGCCCAAAGTATGGAGAATCGATGTCGGCGAGCCTCGCAATGAGGGCGCGGATCCGATTTTGTTCTGCCGGCCCGACCGCGTTCTGTTTGGGAGGGACAACTTCCGGGAGCTGGGCGACGACATAGGTCGCTCTGGATTCGGCCGGTGGGCGCTTGCCCGGTGCCGCGGCGTCGGAAGAGGTGCTCTGTGCGGCGCAGGCGGAGGCCCATGTGAACACGGCAACGACGGCGAGACTCTTCATTTTGAGGTCTCCTGGCTTGGAGATCGTATAGAAACGTGCGGTTCGACAACGCTTCGGGGCGGTCAACAATGCTCCCACGTGATTCCTCCCTCGATCGAACCCGACCCAGCGAGACCGGCGACGGCGCGGCCGCTGCGCCTGCTGGTCGTCATGCCCTCATGGCTCGGCGATGTGGTGATGTCCACGCCCGCGCTGCGATTGCTGCGGGATTCGCTGCCGGGGTCGTTCATCGGGGGGCTGGTGCGGCCGGGGCTGGATGAGCTGATCGCGGGGAGCGGGCTGCTGGATGAGGTGCACGTGGATCGGGCGCGCGGGGTGATGGGGCCGAAGCTGGTGGCCTCGCGGATCCGGCCGCGGCGGTATGACGCGGCGCTCTTGCTCGCGAACTCGTTTTCGAGCGCGTTGATCACGCGCTTGGCGTTCATACCGAGGCGGATCGGGTATGACCGGGATGGGCGGGGGCTGCTGCTGACGGATCGGATCCGGCCGGAGCGCGTGGCCGAGGGCGTGCGGGGGAAGCTGGGGGTAGGGAACTTTGCGCCGGTGCCGGCGGTGGAGTACTACCTGCGGGCGGCGCGGGAGGTGGTGGGCGCGCGAGAGGATGCGGGGCGGAAGAACCGCCTGGAGCTGGGCGTGACGCCGGAGCAGCAGGAGGCGGGCGCGGGAGTGTTGCG
>DASZWV010000230.1:0-6744 GCA_035546115.1 Phycisphaerales bacterium | reverse complement strand
ATCCGTCCGGGTCTTTATCGGGCCAATACCCCCACGACTCCCATCAATCACTCTTCCTCAATAAGTCTGTGTCAGCAAATGACTTACGTCGCATCTATCAGAACAGAATCGTGGCCACGAAGTGTACGCGGCTTGATCCGCTGGTAACGGCCTTGTCGCCCGTCTCTACATCCTTCAAAGCCCACCCAAAGTCCGCGCGGATGCTCAGGTTGCGCTTGAACAGGAACTCGAACCCGAACCCGGCCCCCACAAGCGACTCGTCCCGCTCGAAGGCCTGCTTCTTCGAGTTGATCGTCCGCCCGGCATCCACGAACCCCCGTGCGATCATGTCCCAGTCGGCACGCCCGTACGGCTGCTGCGGCTTGTACCGGAACGATTCGCCGAAGAGCGTCCCCGGGTTCGGGTCATATCCAAAAGCCTGGGGCACATGCAGCCGGTACTCCGCGCTCCCAACGATCACCGTATCCCCCGCGACCACCGACTCCGGGTACCCACGCACCGAGTAAAGCCCGCCCACGACATCCTCGAAGTTCGGCACCAGCCGGTTGTCGAACGCGTGCTGCCCGCGCACCGACAGCGCCAGCTCATGCGCCAGCGTCGCATGCCCGTTCGGGGTCGTGTCGTTCCAGGCCGACCCGAAGAACAGCCGGTCCAGGTAGAACGAGTGCGAAATGTCGAAGTGCAGCACCTGGAAGTCCTTGTCCGCCCCCAGCCGGCCAAGGTCGTTGATCGCATCGTTGCTCGTCCCGCCCGCATCCGCGAGGTTCGCATCCAGAACCAAGCTCGCGTTCGTCGACGCCGTGTCCGTGTTCCGCTCCAGGCGAGCCCCGATCGACGGAATGAAGAACCCGCTCTTGCCAGAGTTCGACAGCCCCAGCGTCGTGTTCGACACCCGCACGCTCTGGTACCGCACACCGCCGACCACATCCACGAACAGGTCCTTGTGCTGGAACACCGTCGCGATGAGCTCCCCGCCCAGCGACCACCCCTCGCCCTTGAAGCTCTGCCCGAGCCCGAGCCCCACGTCCGACGCCGTGTACTCGTTCCACGACGCGAACACCCGCCCGCGGATCGCATCCGCCCACAGCGGCCGCTCGTACGACGCCACCAGCGCGTGGCTCTTGTCGAACCCCGCCGTCGTGTAGTCCAGGCTCAGGATGTCGTCGTCGTTGGTCAGCTGGTTGTGCACGAACCCGAACCGCTCACGCCAGTTCGTCGTGTTCTCCGTGCCCGTGTTCGACACCTGGAAGAACGCCATCCACGGCTTGTTCTCGTTGATCAGGAAGTCCAGCGCAATGCCCCCCGGCTCCGCCGCGGGCGCGATCGACGTCGTCACCCGCCGCCCCGGAAACCGGTTCAGCCGCGCCACGTAGTCGTCCAGCTCGTCCTTCCGCAGCACATCCTGCCGCTCCGGGTCGTCCGGGTTGAACACCAGGATCGGCGCGTTCTCCCGGATCCGCTCGTGCTCCTTCGCGTTGATCCGCCGCTCGAACGGGATCCGCTCCCCGAACGCGATGGTCCGGATCTCCTTCACCAGCCCCACCTTCACCAGCAGCGTCACCTGCGTGTGTCCCGGCTTGCGCAAGTCCTTGCCCCACTGCGGGTCCCCCTGCGTGGGCGCCGCGAACTCCGTGTCGATCGGCGACACCGTCACCCCCACCACCCCCGCCTTGTTCATCGCATCCAGGATCGCCTTCTCCACCGTGTACAGGGCCCGGCTCGTCCAGCGCACCGGCGGCTTGAGCGACACATCCTCGATCGTGAACGTCTCCTCCGGCACGCCCCCGCCCGGCGCCACGTACCCCTCATCCGTCCGCCCCAGCGTCACTTCCGTCTTCAGCAGGTCGTCGATCGCCGGAAGCGATGGGTGGTCCAGCAGGTACTTGATCACGAACACCCCGACCAGGTACGACGGCCGCTCGTTGTCCGCCGGCTCGGCGCTCGTCCCCCGCTCCCGAGCCCCACGATTCGGCGACGGCATCACGAACCCGCCCTGCCCGGCGCCCGCCTCCGGTTGCCCATCCTTTTTTCCCGCCTCTTGCGCGAAAGTTTTCGAGCCACCCAGGCCGATACCCAATCCCACGATCGCGGCCATCGCCGCGAGGGTGTTCTGTCGCCCAAAAACGCCACACACACGCAAAGAGCCCATGAAGCCTCCCTCGGAAGAGCGGGGAGAGTATCCATTCCCCATGCCTTCCGCACCGGCCAGCCCGCTCCAACAACGCAATCCCCACCCAGTTTCGGGGTCACCCCGCCCGTGAGGTCCGCCGCGCATCCCAGCGGGCGGCCGTCATCCACAGGCCGCCCACACGTTCGTCACCACGCGTCAACTGGTTCCCCGACTCGGCCACTCCCCCGGTCCCTTCACTTCCGCCTCACCACCGCAAGCCCAATCCCGATCACCAGCCACGCCCGGACCACCTCGCTCCGAAGCGCCGCCTCACGAAACGCGCTCGACTCCCGCATCGCCATGCGGCCCAGCCTGCCACACGCCGCCGCACCGCGCTGATCCTCCCCGCGCTCCAAGTGGCACGGGCATGCTGCCCGTGGTTCAGGTGGCACGGGCATGCTGCCCGTGTGACTTGGCTTGGATCGTGTGCCGCCGGTTCGCCGCGGTTCCTCCGCGCCAACCGGCCCGGGCCCCGCAACTCACCGCCCCGGCAACACCGGCAGCGGATCGAGAATCGCCCCAAGCCTCGCCGCCAGCGGCTGCCGCGGCCCGCTCGCCGAAAGCCCATCCATCCCGAACGCCAGCCGGAAGCCGACATCCGAGTATCCATCCCCCGCCTCCGCCACGCTCACTTCCTGTGCCCGATCCACTTCCATCGCCGGATCCGAGAGCGCCGACCCGCCCACCACCTCCAACTTCACCGCATCGTTGCGCAGATACGCCCGCACCGCCCCCGCAACCGCCGGCGGCGGATCGGTCACCGGCGCATCGACCACGTACTCGGCCACATTCCCCACCAGGTTCTTCACCGCCGTCGCCTGCGCTCCGCCGTCACCCACCACCCGGAACCAGATCGTCCCATCGTCCCACTCGTGCGCAATGCCCCGGCGCGTTTCATCCCGCTTCCCGACGAAGAACGACCCCGCATCCGGATACTGCGCCCGTCGCCCCTTCCAGATCTGCCCGCGCACCCACTCGTACTCCCGCTTCCACGAGGCATCGCGCAGGTTGAAGCCCGCCATCGCAACGCCCGCGGCATACTGCCCGCGCGCCGCCGTCCATTCCGCCGCGCTCGGCAGCCGGCACCCCACCAGCCGGGCCACCATCAGCGCGCCCGCCGGCGAGACATACTGCATCGGCGAGGCCTCGCTCGGCGGCACCGGCTCCTTGCCCGTCGGATACTCGTGCACCGCCGCGCCCCCCATCCGCGAGACCCACGCCCGCGCCGGCACCACGCCCCGACGCCCCGTCATCGCCGACAGCACGCCCCACTCCCACGTCCGCGGCCCGATCCGCGGGTCCGCGCCCGCCTCGAAGCCCGGGAACCCGAGGTTCGCCATCTCCCCCACCGCGGCCTTTTTCTCCAGGATCGCCGAGAATGCCCCCACCGACATCTCCTCCGTCGCGATGTACATCGACCCGCCGCCGCTCAGCGCCACTCTCGCGAACGCCAACTCCGGCAACCCCGCCCCGCCCGCCCCATCCGGCTTGAAACGGATGATGCTCCCGCCACTCTCCACCGTGCCGACGTACCCGCCCACGCCCCCGGGCCCCAGCCGCGCCAGGTCCGCATCGGTGATCACCGCATCCTTGTTCTCGAGCGCCCGCTCGATCGCGTTGATCGTCTTCTGCGCCTCCTTCAGCGAGGCCACCCCGCCGGGAATCGCTCTCGCATCTTCCAGGAACTTCCGCGCCGCCCGCGCCGCCTCATCCTCGGGCGTCTGCGGGTTCATCACCGCGATCTGCAAACTCGCCAGCGCCTGGTTGTACTGCTCCCGCGGCTCGATCGGCATCGGCGCCGCCGGCGGCTCCGCACCCGCCACGCCCACCAGCACCGACACCAGCAACACACCACCGCAACACGCCTTGGAGCAGCCCATCATCAGCGTTCCTCGTTTCACCCATCGGCCCCCTCACCCATACGCGACGACCGGAGCACGAGCGCCCGCCCCGGTCCTACTCCTACTCATACTGCTGATCCTAATCTCCGGGTCCGCCACGCGCCCGCTTTCCGCCCCCGCTTTCCCGTCTTTCCCCCTTCTACCGTCTCCCCATGCTCCGAATCCTGCATATCGGTCTTGGCCCCCTGGGCAAAATGATGGTCCTCGACATGGCCCGCCGCGGCATCGCTCGGGTCGCCGCCACCGTCGACATCGACCCCTCGCTCATCGGCAAATCCCTCGCCCAGGTCGTTCCGGAATGCGGCTTCGACACCCCCATCCTCCCGAACATCGCCGCCGCCGCGAAGCTCGGCCCCGACGCCTTCGACGCGGCACTGCTGACAACCTCCAGCGACCTCGTCAAGTGCACCCCGAGCCTCCGAGAGCTCATCGCCCTGGGCCTCCCCATCGTCTCCACCTGCGAGGAACTGCTCTACCCATGGCTCCGCCACAGAGTGCTCGCCGATGAGCTCGACGTCATCGCCAAGGAGCACGGCGCCCGCATCCTGGGCACCGGCGTCAATCCCGGCTTCCTGATGGACGCCCTCCCCGTTGCCGCCACCGCCGTCTGCCGCTCCGTTCGATCCGTGAAAGTTTGGCGCGTCCAGGACGCCACCACCCGCCGCATCCCCTTCCAGAAGAAGATCGGCGCCGGCCTCGACGATGCGGCCTTCAACGCCCGCATCAAGGACGGCACCCTCCGCCACGTCGGCCTCGGCGAGAGCCTCCACTTCATCGCCCATTATCTCGGCTGGCAGATCACCAGATGGGATGAGTCCATCGAGCCCATCCGCGCCACCCATGACCTCACCGCAGGCATCGGCCCCATCAAGAAGGGGATGGCCAGCGGCGTCCGCCAGATCGGCCGAGCCTGGTGCGTGCCCGCCGGGCCGCAGGCTCGCCACGACGCCGCGGATGCGCCCTCCGCCACTCCCACCATCGAACTCGACTTCCAGGCCGCCGTCGGCCAGCCGAGCCCCCACGACCGAATGCTCATCGACGCGGAGCCCCCGCTCGACATCACCATCAAGAACGGCGTGCACGGCGACATCGCCACGAGCGCCATCAGCCTCAACGCGATCCCGAGCCTCATCGCGGCCCCGCCCGGGCTGCACACCATGGCGACGATTCCGATGGTGCATTTCCGGAAAGGAGATTCGGCATGAACAGGCCTGCCACCCGCCTCGGCACGCTCGCCCTCGCGGGCGCACTCATCGCCCCCGCTCTGTCCGGCTGCGAGCGCAAGCCGCCCGACTCCCCCGCCAACGCATCCAGCAGCGCTCCCTCAACCGTTCCGCCCGCCGAGTGGTCCAAGGTCCAACCCGCGAGCCCCGGAGAGGCCATCATGGCGGAAAAGACCATCGCCCGCCACTGCGACGCCTGGGAAAAGGGCGCCAAGCCGCGCATCCAACTTCACCACGACGGCCTCGCCACGCTCTCGGATGATGCCGGACACTCGATGAGCGTCACGGCGCAGGACTTCAAGGCGATCGTCCAGCAGGTTCGGGGCTCGAAACAGCCCACCTCCGCCGCCGCCTCCAGGTCCGCAATGTACTCCAACGGCGGTCCGTCACCCCAGGACACCTTCGGCGTGCTCCCGCGATACACGTACACGATCGAGGTGATCGACGACGCCACCATCGTGTACCGCACCGACCGAAAGGTCGACGACGGCACGTGAGACGCGCAGGGACATGAGCCTCGGCGTACCGTTCGGCACGCGATGTCCGCACCCCCCGATCGCTCGCACCTGCTCACGGAACAGCGCAACCCGCGCTCCATGCGCCTGCACGAGTTGAGCGTCCGCGACTGCGTCGATCTCTTCAACGCCGAGAATCGCCTCATCAACGACGCGATGGAGCGGGCCGCGCCCGCTCTCACCGCCTTCATCGAGGCCGCCTCAGAGCGTTTCAACGCCGTTGGCGGTGGCGGCCGCCTCATCTACATCGGCGCCGGCACCAGCGGCCGCCTCGGCGTCCTCGACGCCAGCGAGTGCCCCCCAACCTTCCACACCCCGCCCGACAAAGTCGTCGGCCTCATCGCCGGTGGCGATTCCGCCCTGCGCGTCTCGAGCGAAGGCAAGGAGGACGACCCCGCCGGCGCCCACGCCGCGCTCGCCGCGCTCAACCTCACCCCGAACGACACGCTCCTCGGCATCGCCGCCGGAGGCACCACGCCCTACGTGCTCGGCGCACTCACATTCGCCAAGACCCCTTCCGCCAGTCCGAAGCCCGAACTGCGAAATCCGCAGTCACCCCTCACCGCTCTCCTCACCTGCGCCCCGATTCCCAAGCCCGCCGCGGCCGACCACCTCATCATCATCGAGACCGGCCCCGAGCTCCTCACCGGCTCCACCCGCCTCAAGGCCGGCACCGCCACCAAGCTCGCCCTCAACACCATCTCCACCACCCTCATGATCCGCGCCGGCCGCATCCACGAGAACCTCATGGTCGACCTCAAGGCCACCAACGACAAACTCAAGGACCGCGCGGCTCGGATCATCTCGACGCTGACCAACCTGCCGCGCGAGGAAGCCCTCGCCCTCCTCGACCGCGCTAACGGAAACGTCAAGACCGCGCTCGCCCTGCACGCTCGCGGTTAGTCCGGCCGCTCACGCAACCACTTGATCGTCGG